>CAYPSK010000001.1:0-62360 GCA_964413705.1 Candidatus Woesearchaeota archaeon
TCAAATTTTATTTTCTTCATCATCTTCGGACTGATATTTTTGCTATTCCTGAGTTTAAGTTTTTATGCAACAACTCCCTTATATAGTGGGGCAATAATTAATACAAGCAATATAAACTTTATAACAATAGACCAAACCAATTACTCCCTTAATGAATTAAAAAATATAAACCTAAATATATTATCAGAAAAATCAATAGTCTATACTGAAAACTCTTCATTCATTTTAACAAAAGACCTCTTTTCCCAACAATACCAGAATATTTCAAATCCAAAGAATAAAACCATCATAGCGTACTATAATGCACCATTGATAAATACAGATGTTAAAGGAGAAATCCTTGAAATAAATAGAATAAAAGCAACAGACCCAGCAGCCTTTACCTTTTTGGTGAACCACACAGCCCCTGGTCAAGTGATAGATATCAAAACAACAAAAGACACATACAAGATTATTGCAGATGAAAATCCAACAAATTCTTCAAAAGGATTTATAGGAATAAGCCACAGGAAACTAGCAAAAAGCTTTTCTGAAAAACTCCAAGAGGATGTATTAGGAATAAAAAATCCCTTTATGGCCTATGAACCATTTAACAGGGATATATTCCCCTTCCTCTCTGTGTTCATGTTCTGGCTGGTCATGCTCCTCTTTGCAATTGCAACATTCAATATGCTTCCCTTCGGATTCTTAGATGGTGGAAAATTCTTCTATCTAACAATGTTAGGACTAACAAAATCCAAAAAAAGCGCTGAAACCGGGTATAAAATAGCAAGCCTGATTATCGTCCTCCTAATTCTCGCAATGGTTTTTGTCTGGCTTTGGAGAATATATCTTTTCAAAATTTTTATGTAACAATTTGAATATTTCCCAAGATCTTAAATACAAAAATTTAAATTATCTAGATCTCTTCTCAATTTACGGGCCGATAGTCCAACGGTAGAACATCTCGTTCGCAACGAGAAAACCTGAGTTCAATTCTCAGTCGGTCCATTTTAAAGTTTTGAGAATTGAACATAAATTTAAAAAAAAGGTTTACTTATAAAAAGATGACAAAACTCAAAGAACTTGTAAAATTTCTTGACAAAGAACTCAAAACAAAAAAAATTCCAGATATATCTGTAAATGGTCTTCAAGTAAAAATAAAAAACAAACAAGAAATAAAAAAGGTTGGTTTTGCAGTAGATGCTTGCCTATCAACATTTGAAAAAGCAAAAAAAGAAAAGGTTGACCTTTTGATTGTTCATCATGGAATTAAATGGAAGCCTCAAAAATATATCAGAGTCCAAAAGAGAAGAAAAACATGGCTAAAAAAGAACAAAATAAACCTCTACGCCGTCCATGCTCCCCTTGACAAAAATGAAAAATATGGCCATAACATAGGATTATCGCGGCTTCTCGGCCTGAAAGATTTAAAGCGCTTTGGTAAATTTAACAGAACCTATTATGGCTTTGCAGGAAAGCTTAAAAGCCCCCTAGAAATAAAAGAAATTTCCAAAATAATTGAAAAAAGATTAAAAACAAAATGCCGCGTCTTTATATTTAACAATAAAAAGATTTTTAGTATGGGAATTGTCAGCGGCTCAAGCGGAGTCGCAATAGAAGAAGCTGCTAAAAAGAAATTAGATTGCTTTCTCCTCGGAGAAATACGTTTAGGACAATTAAGACAAGCGCAAGATCTTAAACTAAATTTAATTGTTGCAGGCCACTATGCAACTGAAACTCCGGGCCTAATTCTTCTGAAAAAATTAATAGAAAACAAATTTCCAATAAAAACAGTTTTTATCGACGATGTAGTTAATTATTAAAAAAATCACCAGAAATTAAAGAAAAATAAACTTTTTCCAGAAACCTGAAAAAAAGAAAAAGTATTTAAAGAAGTTATACATTAATTAATATCCAAAATTAAGATAATAAATCAAAAAAACACAAAAAAGAGGAGAAAAAAATGCCAAAAAAGAAAAAAGCAGCCAAAAAAAAGAAGAGATAAGATCTCTGAATAATTTATTTTTTTATTTTTTTTTATTTAATCTTTTTTCAACCTAATTCTCAATAAATTGAATATAACTAAATAATTCAGAATTCTGCGACGCCGTCTTTTGTCAAGGCAACAAACTTGATTCCAACAGGCAGATTTATCAAAGCAGACATCAGTGCCATGTGCTCTTTTCCGTCTCCAGAAGCTAAGCTCAGGGCAACTTCCATGCCAGAGAACTTATCTTGTAGTTTTTTCTTCAAATCATCTATTACTTCAAGAATTGGCCTGTCAAAATTTGTTTTGATTATTGTTGCATTCTTTGCAAAATCAAATTCTCCTATTTTAGAAGCTGCAAATTCAGAACATACAAGAAATATCTTTTCCCACTGCCCTTTATTTATTATGCCTGCGACTTGACCCCAAGTTCCTTTTCCAGTCGACATCAATGATACAAATTCCATGAAAAAGATAATAATATAAAGTTTATAAGTATTATTAATCTAAAATAGATACTACTTATAATTAAAATGAAAGAAACCCCTTTGTCTGAAATAACTCTAAGGAAATATGAAAAACCCTATGAGATGAATCAAAGAGAACTTGTCAAGAAGATATGCCTCTCCCTTGGACTTTTACAACCCGGGGATTCAAGAGACATTGCTGTTGATGTTCTTCTAGTCCTTTTAGATGCAAAAAAAGAGAAAAAAGAACTTGATTCTAATCAGATTAAACAACTTGCAATAAAATCACGAGAAAAAGCAAATCTCGAGCTTAAGGGCATAGCTGAATCAAACATAAGAAGGCAATTGAAGAAGCTCCGCGATTTATTCATTATCGAGAAGCAGAATAATCTCTACAAAATAACAGAGTTCTCCAATCTAAACGAACTTTTTGAGAAGAAGATTCAGAATTTCTATCTTCCTGAGATTTTAGACAGGGTCAAGGAATATCTCAATGCTCTTGAGAAATAAATCTAAAATTCAAAGCATAATCTTTAAAAACCCAGAAAACAAAGAATTATATCCACTAATACTACGTTTCTTAGCGTAGGAGGATGCAGAAAAATGAATTTCAAACAAGCCTTAATCGAACTTAGAAGTGTGTCTGAAAAACGTGATTTTGATCAGACCCTAGACTTAGTCATAAATCTAAAAAGCTTTGATACTCAGAAAGAATCAGTCAATACCTTTGTTATTTTGCCGCATGCTTATAAGAAAAAAAGCATAGCTGCATTCTTAGATTCTATAAAAAAATCTGAACTATTGACAAGAATCTTTACAAAAGATGAACTTGATAAGATACTGCCAAAAGAAATGAAGAAATTCGCAAAAAAGCAGGATTTTTTTATCTCTTCAGCTAAACTCATGCCCATTGTTGCTTCAAAATTCGGGAAAATCCTTGGCTCAGCAGGAAAAATGCCAGATCCAAAGATAGGTTGTGTTCTCATGCAAGAATCTGAGCAGAATCTAAAAGAGGCTGTAGAAAAGCTTCAAAAAACAGTCAAGATAAGGGCAAAAGAAAGAAGCCTAAAAATCCCCCTAGGTAAAGAATCTATGTCAGACGAGCACCTAATTGAAAACCTAGACAAGACATTTAAGACAATAGTGATGGCCTTGCCAAAAAAAGAATTTAATATCAGAGACACCCTAATCAAATTCACAATGTCTAAATCAATTAAAGTCAAGCTTGAAAAATAAACTCTCTAAGACACATCTATATCAATAAATAAAAAATCAAAAGCAAACCAGCCAGGCCAAAAGGCACAATTGTGGCTGGAAAATTAAAAAACTTACTCCAAAAAATATACAATAAAATGGCAGAAAAGAAAAAAACCAAGAGAGAAAAACAAGTTCCAGAAAGAAAACAGAATATCGTAAAAGAACTAGTTGACCTTATGCAAAAGAACCGGACAACTATGATTGCATCTATTGAAGGGGTTCCATCTTACCAGTATCAAAAGATAAAAAAAGCACTAAGTGGAAAAGCATCAATAAAATTTGTCAAGAAGAACTTAGTTTTAATGGCAATAGACAAATCAAAAGAATTAGAACATTTAAGGAATAAAGTAGATAAGAATTTTGCAGTTCTTTTTTCACAATTAGGTCCTTTTGAACTAGCTGCAATCTTGGCAGATTTAAAAAGCCAGACAAAAGTTAAGCCAGGCCAAATTCCAGATAAGGATATTGTTCTTGAACCAGAAACAACAGACATCATGGCAGGTCCAGCTCTTGCAGAGTTCACAAACGCAAAGATAAAAGTCGGCGTTAATCAAGGAAAAATCGCAATCAAAGAAACATTCATAATTCAAGCAAATCACCCAGTTCCAGCAGAAGTCGCTTTAGTTCTTGAAAGGCTTGAGTTAAAACCCCTAACAGTAGGAATAAAACCTCTTGCTGCAATTGACCTTAAAGAACATAAACTCTATGACAAAATAAAGGTAGACAAAGAAGAAGCGACAAAACTTATCTCAATTTGTGCTCATGAAGCGATGAATCTTGCAATAAACGCGAATTATATTTGCAAAGAAACAATAAACATGCTATTGGCCAAAGCAAACATGCACTCTTTAGCAATATCACAATTGCTAAATCAAAATGCTCCTCAGCCAGAATCACAAACTACTCCAAGTGCACCAAGCGCATGAATATAGATAAAGCACACAAAAAAATAAATTAATACCTATCAAAAAATAAAAATACTAAATAAAATCAAAAAAATAAAATGGAATACATATACGCAGCTCTGTTGCTTAACAAACTAGGCAAAGAGATTACAGAAGAAAACATAAAAGCAGTTGTCAAAGCAACTGGAACAGACCCAGATGAATCACAAGTCAAGTCACTTGTAGCCTCATTGAAGGGCGTAGATATACAAAAAGCGATTTCAGAAACAGCAGTAATGCCAGCTGCCCAAGCTACTCAAGGAGCAGCTAAGCCAGCAGAAAAGAAAGAAGAGCACAAAGAAGAAGAAGCAGCAGAAGGTTTATCTGCTTTATTCGGATAAACATAAAACAAAGAACAGCGAATGCAGTATTTACTTAGTCTACTTTCTAAAAATCGCTTTGACATCACTGTAAACAGGGATTTCTCTTATTCTAAAAACCTTAATGCTCAGAACCCATATCAAAAACACAAAAACTACGCTTAGAGCATACCAAAACACTAAATGAGCAACATCAAACAAACCTGATTGATTTACAAGTAATAAAGTCATCAAGAAGATTCTTACCACATTCACCACCAAGAAAACCGCGCTTGTGAATAAAAAAAGCAGAATTCTCTTCCAAGTTCCTATTAACCTTGTTGAAAGGTTTAAAAAAAGCAGTAAGAAATAAGCAATTCCTGCAACACAAGCATCAATAATCTCAATAGAATATCCCTTAAACAAGATAAAATTGCCACTCATCTGTGCCTGATAGAAAATCCTTATTAATCCATAACTCAAATAAGTAGTGACTGGCCTTAAAATAATATAAAACCAAGGCAGAGCAAAAATAGCCAAGATTATCAGAGCATACCTTATAATCATTAACCAAATTCCCTGTTTTTCCATTTCACAGATAAGAACGATTTATTTAAATACTATATGATTTAACTTAATCATGCCAAAAACAAAAGAAAAGAAAAGCAAAACTTCGAATAAAAGCATTAGCAAGAATGGAATAATCTTTTTTGTGCTTATTGCCCTCTTTGTCCTAGCCCTGATATTTGATAATTCGCTTTTTGTCCTAATCCAACAATTTAGGATAAGCCTAAATCTCCCATTTAATTTTGACTTTATAGAAAGCTACTTTTTCTATGTAATTATTTTTGTTCTAAGCATGGTGTTTATTCTTCTAGATAATAAAGTCAAAAACAAGAAGAAAAACATATTCAGATATATAATTGGGATGGTTATGTCTGTCATCATCATGTTAATTTTAAAATATACTGTCTCGAGACCAAGACCAATTCCCTCTCAAAGCAATTTCTTAGTAGAAGAAAAATCATTCCCCTCAGGACACACCACTTTCACATTCTCAACACTCTCATTCTTAAAAAATTGGCTAGGCATAATCTGGCTCATCCTCTCAATAATTGTGGCCCTAGAAAGGGTCTGGATAGGGGCACATTTTCCAAGTGATGTCATTGCCGCCATAATACTAGGGTATTTCATTCCTATCCTCACCACAAAGATTATCAATAAGATAAGATTAAAAAATAATCAAAATAATCGGGCAAGAAGAAGTGTAAAAAAAAATAAAACAAGAAAATCAAAGACCAAAAAATGAGCACGCCCGAAATCACAAGGAAGGTTCTCCATATAATCTTCGGTATATTAATTCTAGTACTAGCCCTTTTATTTGAAAAAGGGGATTTTGTAAGGCTCTTGTTCATACTGCTTCTTCTTTGCATACTTTTAACACTCCTTCATCTAAAATATAATATTAAACCAATAGCTTGGATTTCTAAAGAAGAAGAAAAAATATTTCCACTTAAAGGTCTTTTATTTTTCATTGCCGGAGCAGGTCTAACAATCCTTATTTTTGATAAAAATATAGCCTTGGCGGCAATAACAATACTAACATTTGGGGATTCAATTAGTTCATTTGCAAATAAATTTGGTTCAAAATATGGAATTAATCCTTTTAAAAATTTCAAGAGTTTATTTGGAACACTCTGTGGTATAATTATCGGATTTCTATTTGCCCTAACTTTCATTGATCCTCTCTCAGCCTTAGTTGGCTCATTCTTCGGCATGATTACAGAAGCAGTAGCTATAAAGTTGGGGGAGTCAGATGCAGATGACAACATAATCGTGCCTCTAGCTGCTGCAACAGCAATGTACCTCTTATCAAGACTACCAACCCTCGCTTCGATTGTATAAATCAATTTCCTTAGATAACTTTTAAAAAGATAAAGGAGATTCAATATGTATCACAATTATAAGTTTCAGCCACAATTTTGTGCCTTTTAGGCATGGCTGAACAAGTTATATTTAACATACAAACAGTTTATATCCTCTTAAAATGTCAAAACCAGATAAAAATGAAGAAAAAGCCCAGGAAGCTAGCCTGAGCAAGATAATGGAAATAGCCTCTGTCCGAGGTTTCTTTTGGCCCACAGCAGAACTCTATTCAGATAAGCTAGCAGGTTTCTTTGATTATGGTCCAAATGGCCTAGCCCTGAAGAATAATATCTTAGATGTCTGGAGACAAGAGATAGTAAGAAAAGAGAACATGGTAGAGATAGATGGCTGCCAGATTCTTCCAAAATCTGTTTTTATAGCTTCAGGACATCTGACAAACTTCACAGATCCTTTGATTGCCTGTGAAAAATGTGGTTCAAAATTCCGGGCAGATAGGCTAATTCAAGAAAAAACAAACCTAGAACTTCCAGAAAAACTCTCAAATGAAGAGTATGATGAACTTATCAAAAAACATAATATTCTCTGCCCAAAATGTAAATCCAGATTCAAAAAAACCGAAAGATGGAACATGATGTTAAAAACAGGGATAGGCGCAGAACTTAAAGAAGCATATCTTAGGCCAGAGACTTGCCAAACAATTTTTCCAAGTTTCTTGAGAATTTTTAGGACTCAGAGAGTCAAACTTCCTTTTGGAATAGCGCAAGCAGGAAAAGTTTTCAGAAATGAAATCTCTCCAAGGCAAGGAATAACAAGGATAAGAGAAATAAATCAGATTGAATCTGAGATATTCTTCAATCCTGAAAAAGAAAACGAAATTAATGAAGAAAAATATCAACAAATAAAATCAAAAATACTTCCCTTGTATATCAAGGAAAAACAAATCCAGATAAGCATAGAAGAAACACTTAAGAAAAAACTCATAAAAAGCAAGTTGGTTGCATATCACCTAGAACTTCTCAAACAATTCTATGTCAAAATAGGAATCCAAGAAGATAAAATGCGATTCAAATACGTTGAAAAAGAAGACCGGCCTTTCTATTCAAAAGAAACCTGGGATTTTGAAGTCCTCACATCTATAGGCTGGCTTGAATTATGCGCCTGTAACCATAGATCAGATTATGACTTAAAAGGACATCAAACCATCACTCAACAAAGTATGGAAGTTCTTGATGAATCAACAGGGAAAAAAGTTCTTCCAAATGTTTTTGAACTCTCAGCAGGCCTAGACAGAGCCTTATTTGCCTTGTTAGACACTACATACAAAGAAGAGCCTGAAAATGACAGAACTCTTTTCAAACTTCTTCCAAGACTTGCTCCAATTCAAGTCGCTATCTTCCCTCTTGTAAATAAAGAAGGCATGCCTGAACTCGCCAAGAAAATCCATGAAATGCTAAAGTCCCAATCAAACCTAAAATGTTTCTATGATGAATCAGGCTCCATAGGAAGAAGATACAGAAGACAGGATGAAATAGGAACTCCCTGGTGCATAACAATAGACGGAGAGACACTTAAAGACAAAACAGTCACAGTTCGAGAGCGTGATTCTATGAAACAGCACAGGGTAAAGATTGAAAAGCTAAGAGAAGAACTGAGCAAGTAAATTTAAATATCCCCTGAATCAAATTATCCCATGGGCCTGTAGTATAATGGTTATTATGCGCCGCTGGCAGCGGTGTGACTCGGGTTCGACTCCCGACAGGTCCATTCTATCTTATAATTAAAATCCTTTTGCACATTCTAAACAAAGCTGATCCAATGAAGAAATCCTCCCATTTGAAAGCTTTGTGACAGTATTCAAAATATCCTCTGGTTGAGAAAAATATAATCCATCAAGTTTTAACTGAGCCTGCATTTCAGGAACAGATTTTACAGCCCCAATAAGTTCTCCTGGTTTAGTTGTTTTCCCATAAGGACAATACTTGTCTAAAAGTAACATTGCCATGAACGCATAAAGTTCTGTTGCCCCTTTTTCCTTAAGTGCACCTATTCTCTCCCCTGATTGTGATCCTCTAACCATTGAATCATCTATCAAAATAAAAGAATGCCCCCTAATGAGAGACTCAATTGCATTCAATTTTTTTCTAGCTTCTTTTAATTGATCTTCCTGGTTAGCACGAGTAAAACTTCTATCTGAATAAGGGTATCTATAAAATGGAAGTGAAAAAGGAATTCCTGATTCCCAATGGAATCCAAGAGCATGATATATTCCCGAATTAGGAAATGGCGCAATAAAATCTGCTTTAACAGGGTATCTTTTTGCTAAAGCCCTACCGCATTCTATTCTAAATTGGGCCACATTTATTCCATCAATAATTGAATCTGGGTCTGCAGTGTAAATCCATTCAAAAGTCCCTAAACATACTGGAACATCAAATTGTTTAATAGTTTTAATTCCATCTTCATTTATTAATACAACTTCTCCGGGATTAACATCTCTTACAATATCAAACCCGGCATTATCAAAAGAAACGCTCTCTGAAGAAACCATATATCTCGGTTTTTTAATTGAAGGATCTTTTTTACTTGGATCTTTCCGACCCAATATCAAGGGTTTTCTCCCATAACCTCGTGCAGCATAAATTCCTTCTTCTCTTAAAGCAACCACCGCAAAATCTCCTCTCAAAACATCCAATAATTTTTCAATCCCCGTAGCAAATTCCCTCTCACCAGCAATAATCCTGGAAATAATTACAGAATCGTTGACTTCTTTTGGCTTATGGTGCCCAGTAAATACCGCCCCATTATCTAAGAACTTAGATCTTAAATCAAGATAGTTAATGACATTCCCGTCAAAAGCAAGAAGCATACCGCCTGCTTGAGAAAATGAAGAAACTGGTTGTCTATCTGTAGTCACACATCCTATGCCTGCTGCCCCATAAAGAATTTCAGCTCGTTTCTCGGGAAATTTTTCACCTAATTTGCCTTCATGAGTTATTGGTTTCATGCCTCTTCCATCAGATAACCCAAGTCCACAGTAATCCTGTGCTCTATGTTGCAGATAGTGCGTACCTAAAAGTAAATCATCCCTGCATCCTGTATCTGAAAAAACCCCACATATTCCTGCCATTAAAAACCAGATTTTTATGCTTTTTAAATAATATGGTAATAAAATGCTATAAAAATATTATAAAATAATAATCAAGAACTTGCTTCAATCATGTCCTCGTTCTCAAGAATTACTTCTGGCTTGCCTTGATACAATTGAATTTTTCCCTTAACCCTTACCAATTTATTTGCATATATCTCTGGATCATTGAACTTCTTTAAATCAGACTTAAAAATGACTGCAGTAAAACATGAATTTGGATAGGGCTTTTCAAAATTAATGAAAGTTGTTGAACTTGAGCTTTTATAGACATCAACAATCTTGCCCTGAATAATTTTTTCCTGCCCAATAAAATTGCCTGCATCACAAGCCAGGATAACATCTCTCTCATTTCCAATTAATCCTGTCCAAGCCCCTTCATTCTGGATATTGCTCCCAGGCAGCCAAGTTGAATTTTCCCATTTGCAACCGATTCTATTTTCTCTTGCAAAATTTTCAGCACCAATAAAATCCCCTTGATACTTATCTTCTTCATTAGTCCTTGCAACAACAAATCCCTCTTGGACAAGCTTTAAGTTGATATTCTCTCCATTAAAAAGAACATATCTCAAATACCGGTCATAAATATCTTTGTCTTCTTTGCCTTGTTCAAGATAAACTTCTTTTCCAAGAACAAGCTCTTCAAGCTTTTCCTTGGCAGCAAAATAACAAGGATATCCTTTTTCATCAGCATCCATTCCAAGCATCCTCACACTCTCGCCGCCTGCAATGAATGTGTCTCCATCAATTATCTTTGTTACAGTCTTCATCTCCCTAATACCCTGGGTTGTTCCACTAGTCATGCTCCTTAATAACGCCCCATGATTATAAGTCAAGAAAAAGATAATTATCAAAACCAATAAAACTCCGAAAATACTCAAGATTTTCCCTTTTTTCATATAGTTAAGGGTAAAAATACTATTTTAATTTAACTATTCTAAAACATACTTTTTTGTTCACAAAGCTTTTTATATGCCCATTATTTAGAAAATCATGGCAAAAAAAGTAAAGAAAAAAGAGGCATATGAAAAAATAGAGGCTGAAATCAATAAAGATTTCAATCTTGAAACACCAGAAGAAAATCTTGAAAACAAAGATTTAAGATACATTGGATAAAATTTGCAAAACCTTTTTAAAAATAAAGCGCATAATTACTGATTAAGGCGCATAAAAAATTTTAATTCAATTATAAATCAAAATGTCAGATAAAAAAGATTGCATTTTCTGCAAGATTATCAAAGGAGAAATTCCTTGTTATAAAGTATATGAAGATGAAGATTTCTTTGCCATGCTAGACATTCATCCAGTAAACCCCGGCCATCTTCTTTTGATGCCAAAAAAACATTCAGATACTTTTCTTGAAACAGATGACAAAATAATTGAAAAAATTTTTGTGGTTGCTAAAAAATTAGCAGAATCAATTTCAAGGCCCCTAAAAACAAATGATTTCAGCTTCACAATCAATAATGGAGAACTTGCCGGGCAGATTGTCCAACATCTCCATATACATATTATCCCTAGATTCAAAGAAGATAATTTTATAAATTGGCCAAACAAAGCCCTTTCAGATGAAGAGATGAAAAAGATTACAGAGAAGATAAAGAATTCCTTAAAAGAAAAAACAACCCAGTTCTAACTAGAATCATAAAAAGGGAAAAAATTTATTTGCCAAAAAACTTTATCAGCAAGGGTATCATCAAAATTACCCCAAATATCAAGTACCAATACCATTCTAGTGCAAGAATTCCAGACCATAATTTGGCAATCATCAAGGCAAATGCTAAAACACATAACTTCAACAAAGAAATATGCCACCACTTATACCTCTTGATTACCTTATTTAGATAACTAAAACACATTTTATACCTCCTTTCAGTTTATTCTCTATTAAGAACAAAAAGAACTAATTCTTTATAAAGTCTTGCCCATTTTTCTAATCATGGCATTTGAATCTCCGATTATAACAAAGCCGAAAATAGAGCCAAGAGCCTATCAATCTTCCATTGTTGAAACATGCAAAAAAAAGAACTGCTTAGTTATCCTGCCGACAGGAATGGGCAAGACCCTAATTGCACTGATGCTGGCTCAAGAGCGTCTAAAAATCTATCCTAATTCAAAGATTCTCCTTCTTGCTCCTACAAGACCCTTAGTTGAACAACACTTTGATTCATTTAAAAAAGATTTCCTAGACTCTAAAAACTATGAGATGCACATCTTCACAGGAAAGATAAACTCCTCAAAACGTTCAGAAATATGGAAAAGAGCACAAATAATTTTTTCAACGCCACAGTGTATCCATAATGACTTAGAAAAAGGCATACTCGACCTAAAAGATGTTTCTTTATTAATCGAAGATGAATGCCACAGATGCCTAAAAAATTATTCCTATACCTATGTTTCAAAAAAATATAAAGAACAAGCATTGCATGAGAGAATCCTTGGCCTGACAGCATCTCCAGGCTCTGATAAAGAAAAAGTCTGGGAAATCTGTGACAACCTGAATATAGAAGAAGTTGAAGTTCGAACTAGGGACTCTGAAGACGTTTCTCCTTATATTCAAAAACTTACATTTGACCTTATCAAGATTGAATTTCCCCAAGAACTTCGAGATATCAGAGTTCTTTTAAAAACCCTTTATGATAAAAGAATTGAAGAACTTCAAAATCGCAAGCTTATCTTTAAACAAGTCACTAAAATTACTCTTCTTGAACTTCAAGCAAAACTAAGGAATATGGTCATTCAGGGAAATAAAAATTTTAATGTCCTCAGGGGGATTTCAGTCTGTGCCCAAGCAATCAAAATAGGCCATGCTCTAGAACTTCTTGAAACACAAACTCTTGAAACACTGGTAAATTATCTCAATGACATGCACAATCAAGCTAAAGAGAAGAAAAGCAAGGGTGTTGTGCAGATAGTTAATTCAAACTATTTTCAAGATGCCTATCTCTTAGCAACAAATTTATATGAACAGGGATTTGAACATCCAAAAATCCAAAAACTTAAAGACACTGTTCTTGAAGAGATAAAGAAGAATCCAAATGCCAAAATCCTTATCTTCTCGCAGTACAGAGACACTGTTTCCAAGATAAAGAATGAACTTGAAAAAAAAGGCATAAAAGCAGCGATATTCATTGGACAAGCAAAGAAAAAATTAACAGGTCTCTCACAGAAAGAACAACACCAAGTCCTTCATAGGTTCAAGCAAGGAGAAATAAATGCACTCATCGCAACATCAATTGGCGAGGAAGGTCTAGATATTCCTGAAGTCAACCTAGTCATTTTTTATGAGCCTATCCCAAGCGCAATCAGAAAGATTCAGAGAGCAGGAAGAACAGCTAGACTAAAGCCGGGAAAACTTGTAATTCTCATGACTCAAGGCACACGCGATGAATCTCATCACTGGGCAGCGCATCATAAAGAGAAAAAGATGTATAACATCCTTGATCAAGTCAAGAATGATTTAAGAAAAGATGCCCTGAAAGGAGATAAAAAACAAAAAACCTTATTTTAAGATCAGCCAAAATCTTTAAAAAGAAAGAGCACCATCAAAAGGATAAATTAAATAAGGAAATACCAAAAGAAAATGCCCGAAGGTGGATTAGACCTTGCTCTTGCTGTAGCCAACACCCATGGTCCAGGGATTGCTCTTTCAATGTTAATTGGTACAAATAAACAGAGATTTGAAGAGTGCCAAAAAACTGGAGAAAGTATACTGGGTGAAGATATGCATATAGGCCCAATTTCAGAGAGGCGTACAGAAGGCACAAAAAGATATCGTTGTGAACATTGCAATACTTGGTATTCATAAACAAAACATGGAAAAAGAAAATAAAATTATTGTATACAGCACCCAACAGTGCCCTTGGTGTCATGTTGCAAAGAACTTTTTTAAAGAACATGGCATAGAATTTCAGGATATGGATGTTGGTAAAGATAGAAAAGCAGCTCAAGAGATGGTTGAAAAATCTGGGCAAATGGGTGTTCCGGTAATAGATATCAATGGCTCAATCATCATTGGTTTTAATGAAGCAAAAATAAGGCAACTCTTAAAGATAGAATAAGAATTCTTTCAATCAGGATAAGGAAACTCGAGAATCTTTTTCATTTCCCCGCTCTTATTTTTATCTAAATATTTTTCTAAGTCTTCTTTCTTCGAATTAATGATTTTTTTTATTGTTTTAAATTCTTTTAAAAGTAGTTTAGCAGTTCTAGGCCCTATTCCTGGAAAACTTTCAAGAACAATCTGCTGTCTCTCTTGAATTGTATGCCCTATCCTTTTCATCTTTAAACTATTTTCATGTGGTTTTTTATCCTGTTTCTTATCCAATAAAATAAAGAATTCTGCTGTTTCTTGAGAACTTTTTGAAAATATAATGGGAATATTAAAATCTAAAATAATAGACAACAACATGCCCCTAACTGCATTTGGATGAACTCCTCCTCTTGATTCATCTCCTTCCAGAATAAGAAGCTGTCTCGGAAACTGCTTCAAGTTCTGCAACTGAACCATCAATCTTTTTGAAATCATACTAGAAATAAAATCACTTAAAGTCTTTCTTTCTATTGCGATGTCTCCGATAATATAATCTCCAACTTCAAGATGTTCTAGCTTAACATCCTGGCCTCTTCCAATTAATTCAGACAATACAAATGAATTCTTTTCCCTAAAATCCACTAAAATCATTTTAAAATAAATCTTTCAATATCTTCATAGACCGACCCCTTTGAAGTCAAAATTGATTTTTTAAGGACAAACTCTCCAACTTTGAATTCAATTGGCTTAACATTAATCTTTTTTATCTTACCTAAAAATTCTTTTTTATCGAGAATGCTTTTGATTCTTGCAAGAGTTATATGTGACTCAAAACCCCCTGGTTTATTCCCTAATATTTTCTCAATTTCTTCGTATAAAGCCCTTACTTTATCAGCAGGTTCAACACCAACCCATAAAACCCTTATAAGTTTTTCAGAAGGAAAAATACCTATCTTGCCAAGATTTGCTAAAAATGAACTTAATTTAATTTTTCTTATTTTTTCCCGAATCTTTGCAATATCTTTTTCATCAATCTCTCCCAAAAACTTCAAAGTCAGATGCAAATTCTCCTTTTCAACATATTTTCCAGAAAAACTAAACTCTTTTCCAATTCTTACCAATTCATTCTTGACTTCATCTGGAACCTCAATAGCTAAAAAACACCTCATAATATTAGAATAAATCTTAAGTTAATAATCTTTTCATCAATCTAATGATGAAACGCATGCAAAGGATTCTGATTCAGTTTAATTTTAGCACTGACTATCTCATGGGTTTCTTTGCAGTCTGCTTGCCTCTCTTTTCTATGCTCTTTAGCAAAAAGCTGTAAAAGAATTCCACAACCCACTAGGCATAATATTCCCACAATAAGGAAAACAGGCCTAAAACCTATTTTTCCTGCAAGTGCCGAACCCCCAAGAGCTGCAAACGCAGTTCCAAATCCAACAGAACTTGAATAAATAGACCACTCCCATCCTCTTCGATTTTTATCCAGGTTGCCTGCAAATAATGAAAACCAGGCCGGATTAGCTAATCCTGCACCAATTCCATTTATTGTTGCAGCAACATAAATCCAAGTCAAGTTTTCAGCAAAAAAATAAAGAAAAGGAACTGAAGCAATTAAAAGGGTCCCGCATACAGCCATATAATACCTATGTTTCGCTTTTGCAAAAAACCCAAATAACAACTGTAAAGAGCACCTTATCATAATAGTTATTGTGCTTGCTATTCCAACTGCTGCTAGGGTTGCCCCAATATTTTCTTTAATAAAAATAGCAAGAATAGGAGAAACCAAACCAAATCCAGTTAAGACAAAAAGATCTGAGAATATCAATAATTTTAAAGTTCTTTTCATTTTTCCTCTTTTTTTATCGCCTTTTTACTGCTTTTGTTACTTCTTTATGCTACGCTCTTTCTCAACCAAATCAATAATCATCCCTGATATTAAATTAAGAGAGTTATTATTTAAATCTTTTCCCACATTTAATTCAACAAGATCCATAGCCACAAAATTTTTCAAATCAAAAATCCTCTTCAAGAAATTCTTTACTTGATCTAAATTAAGTCCATCCTCTTCAAGATAACCTGTTGCATCAAGAAGTTTTGGATCCAAAACATCAACATCTAGACTTAGATATACGCCTTCAAATTCTTCAAGCTCTTTCCACTTCTCTTCATTTTTTAAAAAACCCCCAATTTCTCCCTTTTTTATTATCTTAATCTTATTTTTTTCAAAAAAATCCCGTTCTTCTTTGAAAATCTTTCTTGCCCCAATAATTACCAAGTTTTCTGGCTCAAAACCTTGCTCAATTAGCGCCCTAAGCCACTCTTCGTGACTTGGCTCCTGCATTGCCTGCATAAGATCAACATGAGCATCCATCACAAATAAAAAGGAATTATAGACCTGCCTAAAGGCATTTGCAAGCGGATAAGAAATAGAGTGATCTCCCCCTAAAAAAAGTATTTTCTCTTCACTACTCTTATGTTCTCTAAAAATCTTAATTGCCTCTGAAAAAATCACTCTTTGCGTCTCTTGAACATTATTATTATCCAAGTTAAATTCAACAACACTATACTTTAATTTCTTTTTCCTTAACTCTCTCTCAATCATGCAAGGACTATCTTCACATCCCCTAGTTCTCCCTAACCCATTTATTCCTGGAACTTTGACAAGTATCATGCTAAACAAAAATAAGGCATTTTAAATACATATCTAAAAGTAAACACCAATTTTTAAGCGCACTATTACTAACTAAGGCGCAGAGATTATAATTAATAATAGAACATATAGAGATAACTTATAAAAATATGCCCAAAAATACCAAAAGTTTAAAAATATGATTTATCCTATTAATGTATCATTATATTATTAAGTAATAAAAATGGAAAATAAAAGAGGTCAATTAACTATATTTATAATTGTTGCTGTGGCAATTATTGTCCTAGTTCTTGTATTTTATTTTGGTGTCTTCAGAAATACTCAAACAAGAAATGAAAATGATGCCAAAGCAATCAAAGCTTACATCACAGACTCTATTGAAACACGAATAATTAATAATATACTCCTGGTCTCAAACCAGGGCGGTTATGGCCTAGTTCCTGACGAACACTTTTTAACCCCTTTTTATCAAGTTGGCTTCTGGGTCAATGGCAATGAAACATTCTATCCTTCACTAACTGAAATTGAAGGCAACATTAACTACCTAAATTATCTCTTAGGAGATATAGATTTGAACACAGTCTTTCCAGGGTATAATATAACCACCGGAGCATTGCATACAAACACTACAATCCTTCCAGAAAAAGTAATTGTTTCAATTGACTGGCCAATCACAATTAGAAAAGGAAACTCTGTTCAAACACTTGACAAATTTGATTATACTTATAATATAAGGCTTGGCAGACTATATAATGAAGCAGCCCAGGTAGCAGAAGCTGTCGCAAACAGAAACCTCCCCGAGAACATCAATCCAGAATTTAACCTAACTATCTACCAATATGACGATGCTTCACTCTATGAAATTAAAGATACTAATAAAAATTATGGGATAAATAATGAATACTTCACGCTAGTATTTGCAGGAAAATAAAATGAAAAAAATAACCCTTACACTAATAATAATTACTATATTTATGCTAAGTCTAAGTATGATTTATGCGCTAGACACCTCGATTGGAGATGTCCAAACAGAATCTGCTGGAGCAACAACTGCCTATCCAACCGTTGGACCTGCCTGCGTCGAGATAGTGCAAGGCAAATTATTCAAGCAAGCCGATGAAACAACTTTTGACCAAGTTATCTTTGTTCCAACAGAAGTAACAATTATTGACTCAACAGCCTGCGCCTCATTAAGAGGCAAAGATTATAGTAACATCGCCCCCATAATTCCTGCATATTCTTTAGACAAAGTACTAACTGGGGTCCAAGATAAAACCCTTACAACAATTACTAGCAAAATTCTTCTTTCATATGATGACTTCTATACTCTTCTTGCCAAAAATACTGAAAAGATAAGTGCAAAAGCAAAGACCACAATAGATCAAACAATTCTTACACATCTAAAAAATATGGATACCGCAAACAAGAATATGATTGCCCTATCTAGTGTTCCTAAAGCACTATTTACTGCAAATAAATTAGCATTTCCCGACCCGACAAGGACAAAGAAAAGAGGAGAAGTATATCTTAGCCTAATTCCTGGAACTGCTAGTGCTAACCCAGATACTTCAGATTATGCTAATTTCTACCTCGAGAATATGATACTAGAACCAAATACAAATTCAAATGCCGCACTCGAATTCACCTCCTTTAAAATAAATTCAGGAAATCAAGAAGTGCTGATAACACTAAACCACATTCTTGATAAAACAAAACAAGACATCAGCCTAAAATCTGATAAAAAACTTGACTTCTATTTAGATAATATAAATCTTTCAAAGACAGACTATCTTTACTTTAAGCAAGTAAAAGAAGTATTTTATGCTGAAAATGAGATTGGCACATCAATATATCTAAAAACAGATGGACTCGATATTAATAAGCCCACTGACATTTACTACTACTTCCCAAATGGAGTCGTAGTTTTTCCAGACAAAAATGGTGAAGTAGACATCTTTGTTCTTATTAAAAATGACGAATCAGCAGTAAATGGCATTTCGCCAGCAGAAAAATCAAAAGGATTTGTTATTTTCACTCCCAAAAAAGTTCTCTTAGATAGATTACAAAAAATAGAAATTAAAGGAAAAGAAATAACCCAAATCATCCTAGACCAGGGCGATTCTTTATACTACGGTTATCCAAATGATTTAAATGTAATAAAGAACCTTGAGAGAGAACCCTTGAAGTTCGAATTTGGTTCTTCAGACAAGTTATTTAGATTTAAAAGTGACTGGACCGTAGAATTAGCCGGAAGCAAAAGCGCAGAAAATGATCTCTTTTTTACCTTTAATGATTTCTCTATATTTCTTGAAAAAGGAGTAAATCGCCAAAATACACAGCTTTCCTTAATACCTGCAATTATACAGAACAATCTTGTATCCACATCAAAAATAGTGGGCATGGCCGCGCATAAAGAAAAAATTGCTTTAGCTTCCGAGGTAGACCAAATAATCATATCCCCTACTGGATCAAAAAAACAAATCGGACCATATGGCATATCCTTCAAATTCGATGAAGCCATGAGAATACGAGACCTCATTGAAGCTGCTGAAAAACTTGAACTAATCCAAAAAGAAAAAGATACTACGCAAGCAAAAGAAATTGCCCATGCAACACTTCCAAAAGTAGAAATACCGGTTTCTCCTGAACCAAAACTCCAAGAAATACAAACTGACAAAGTCAAGATAATAAAAGCCACAACAGTTGCAGCATCCAATTATGACTCCTGTAAAACCTCTTTCTCAGAATATAGTTGCATGACCCCTTACTCTGATGGCAGAGATATAACCCAACCAATAACACCTATAGGCAATTACAAGTACGAATGCAAGATAAATAAAGATTGCAAAGATAACAACGGAGATGCAGCATGGTGTTGTCCATCAGCTGGATTTGAAACACGATGCTGTATAAAAACCGCACTTAAACTGCCTTCTGCAGGAGATAGATTACAACCCCCACTAGAATCTATTACAGAAAATCTTAAAGCACAAATAAGCATATCAAAAAACATATTTCCTTCTTCGGGAATAATAAATCTAAAAGACTTTAAAATGGAATATCCCCAAGCAGATGCATCAAGCACTAGCACATACAAACCAAACATAAAACTCGGAACTGGCTACACATACATAAACGAATTTGAGGCTAATGGAAAAACATACTACAAAGTTCGAAACCCAGAAGGAAAAATACTGATTGTTGGAACAAAAGAAAATGGTGACCCAGACATGGCCCCAGCACTATATGGGACAATTGTTGCTATGCCCTCTGGCGCAATCGCGCCAATGGATAATACTAATCCCCTGACTGCCAAGGTTCAAAGTCTATCGAATTACTATAAGTCACGTAGCTTTGGTGTTAGGACAGCAGCACTTTACAGAGAGCAATACGGGGGCACAATGCTAAGTGTCCCAACCCCTGCGTATATATTCAGAATTGATTTAGCTGACACAAAGGCATATATTTTATACGATAAAAATGGAGAAAAAGTAGGCCACGCCACATTTGAATTAGATGGCTTAAGATTACGGATAAACCAGGTAGGAGGATATATCAAAAACAGAGTCAATTTGGAACTTCTCAATTCTCTTAAAATAGGAATAACTGAAAAACAAGTACGAAATATGCTTCAAAATCCAAATGCCAGGGGGGAAATTGGAAGCATAACTTATACCCAAGCAACCAAATAGATTTGCCCTTTCTTGATTTCTTAGATTCTTATCCAGGAATAATCATTCCCTGACTAAGGCCCTTTAGCTTCATTAAATCCTTGACATCTCCTATTTTAACAGAACTTATTTTTTCAGGATATTCATAAATTTCCTCGGCCCTAGTTGCCATCTCCTGCATAAATAACTGGACAGCCATAGCATCGCTCTGCTCATTCTGAACATTCCATCTTCCAATACACTGCTCTTTAGCTTGCTCAATCTCTCTGCTATTCAGGTTCTTCATTCCTTTAAGTTCTTTCAAAACCAACTCTTTCGTTTTCTTTAGATTTAGCTTTTCAACACCTGCATAAACCAAACAGTGCCCATAATCTCTCTCTTGCTCAACAAAACTCTTTATAGTATAAGCCAAACCCCTTTTTTCTCTAATCTCCTGAAATAATCTAGAAGACATTCCCTCTCCAAGAATCGCATTCATTACATCACAAGAGTATCTCTTTTTATTTCTTAAATTAGGAACATGAAATAAAAATCCCAGATGCGCCTGGTCAATATGCTTTCTTTTTTCAATAAAATTTGAATTCCTTGGCACAAGATTGATTGCTGGCATCTCTTCATTGCCTGATTTCTTAAAAAATTTCTCACTGACCTTGAGTATATTTGAAAAATCAGCACTTCCAACAACAGAGACAATCAGATTATTGGGATTATAAAACTTATTATGCCATCCTAAAAAAGTCTCTCTCTTAAACTTAAGGATATTTTCTTTAAATCCCAAAATAGACCACTTGAAAGGTTCTTGATAAGATATTTCCTTCATCTTGTCAAATAAGAATTGCTTTGGCTGGTCATGAATCATATTCATCTCTTGAATAATAACTCCTCGCTCTCTCTCTAATTCTTTAGCATCAACTTTAGGATTTAAGACCATGTCTGCAATAACCTCAAAACTTCCATCAAAATGCTTACTAGGGACTTTACACCAAAAAGCAGTCATCTGTTCTGATGTAAAACCATTTAAAATTCCCCCAACTCCCTCAATAGCACTTGAAATCTTTTTTTGATCTCTCTTAAAACTCCCTTTAAATAACATATGCTCAAAAAAATGAGCAAGCCCCTTATTTTCCCTAACCTCATAGGCTGCTCCCGCCCTTGTAGCAACAACAATCGTTGCTATGGGCATTTTTCTCTTTTCAAATAATACTGTCGCCCCACTATCAAGTCTCTTTTTAAAAAATTCACCCTTCATCCCATGTATAAGAAAAGGGCTTTTTTAAATATTCTTATCTCCTTGTTTAAATTTTTTAAAATCCTGGCAAAATCAGCTTAAGAAAACTATTTAAATCCAAGACCCATATATAATTAAAAGCTTTCGGGAACTGAAGGTGCCTGGAAAAAAGGGAAAAAAGACTTTTTCATATTTTTTTCTTTTTTCCAGCACTTTTCTTTCATTTTTTATAAAAAAATCTCAGAAAATTCTTTCCATAATTCTTTTTTTGTTTCTCATGAGTGTTCAGAAAGATTTATAAAAGAAAATTCTTTTTAAAGAAATTAAACTTCGGAAAAAAGAGCCAAAAAGAAAAAGATGGCACAAACAGCAGGCGGATGCAGAGATTTAAGAAAGTATATGAATGACCAAAAGACACAAGAAATTTTTGGCTTCTTATTAAGTGGCAGAAAAGGTTATATCCCTGTTCAAGAAAAGAAAATTGAAATAGTTTATTGCAAAGGATGCAGAAGACAGATAGCTGAAGAAGAAAAATTCTGTCCAGAGTGCGGAACAAAAGTGGAAAAACCAGTTCCTGAACAAGAACAATCTCAAGCATAACCCTAACAAAAATACTTCTAAAAAACTTTTCTAGAAAGAAATTTAAACCCCTTAACCCTAAAAAATTATGAAAAGAGGATTACTTTTAGGTCCAGTAATTTTTATTATAATCTTGATTATCTTTCCACTAACAAATGCAAACATATTTGATTTTTTTAAGGAAGTGCTGACCGTTGCTCCAACAAATAATCCCCAACAGGGCCCCGATAGTTCTTATTATCCTATCTGGGAACATCTAACCAACCCAGAAAAAGCCCTTTATGATAACAACTTCAATACTTTTTACCAAGAATTCAAAGAGATGGAAGCTTTAGGTGTTGTTAAGTGGCATCCTGAAGAGAAAGCAGTTATTTATGGAAGAGGTTATAATGTAAACGAAATCGGTTGTCAATTTCCTTTTTTTTTCAATAATTCTATTTTTTGCATGTCCACTTTTTATTGGGATTCTATATATAATCTTAATTTAAATGGAACTTTAGAAAAAGTGTTTGGATATAGAAATACACATTATTACCCAGATGGTTTTGCCATAGACAAAGATTATATCTTCGTTACTGGTTTCGGGGATACAAATTCCCTCCAATATTTAAGAAGGTATTATTTTAATAATGCTACACCTGCCCCATTTATCTTAAATGGTCAAGAAACTTTTGAGGCAGTGTGTGCATCAGCAGGACACTCTTGCCCGCCAATTTATTCAGATGGAAAATTTTTATATCAAACAGATAGAAAAATAATATCCCGAGAGAATCTAGAAGTTATAGGACAACTAGTACTTCCACCAAGCATTTCAGGGGAAATAATCGATTTTGCTTCAAAAGATAATCTCCTCTTTGTTGATTATGGCAGGCCTAGTATATATCAGCCTAACAGCACAATTTTGGTGTACAATACAGATGATTTTGGGCCACCTTACAGTCTAAACCCACAATTCCCAGAATCCTATTTTGTAGTACCTAGTTCTTTCGGTTACACTTCCGCATCAATTTCAACTAATGGAACTTCTCTTTTTTACTTCTTTTTAAAAGGAGGGGATAGCCCATCAAACAATTGTGAAAATTCAATGGATTGCGGTGCTGGGCAGGGTTGCATGTTTGACTCAGATCTTAGGGTTGGTAAATGTGAAAAAATTTGTAGTGCTCAAGAGGAGTGCGAAGGTTATTGTAAGACTCACGAATTGGGTTTTTGCAAGAATACTCCTTCTATTGTCACATGTAGAAAGAATAGTGATTGTCCTCCGCTGTCTTCAGAATGCATTAAAAACTGGTGCGATGATGTCCACCTATCTTCTATTTATTCTTTTAATGGGGCTCTGCTCGGCCAAAGAAATTTACAAGAATTAGATGATTATACTAGATTTAGTGGACGCAATATAAAATCTATGCACCTCTCTGGCAACTATCTGTCTTTCATTTCTGACGGGGTGATGTATATCTTTTATAATAACAATTTATCCTTAGTTTCACAAACCCCCGTTTTTTCCCAACAAGGTCCTTCAGCCCAGTATGCTATGTTACCCCTTAAAACGGTACTGTTAGGAGGGGGTTATTTATCTTACTATCTTTGGCCTGGAACTTGGCCTAGTGGATGGCAAGTAGGACCGCCAAGAAAACCAAGCGGAGAATTAGTAACAAAGAATCTAGGAAATACTGAAATGAGCCAGAACCAAGAAGTATCGAATGATATTTGCAAGGGTTCTGAGGGAGGACAACAAAATGGCTACTATGATCATGCAACATTTAATAATCAAAAATACAAACTTGTAAGTTTTTTTGATCAAATTCCGGGCGTTAATGTTTTCGCGCTTCCAGATGAATCAGACTCTCAAAATTGTACATCGCATGCAGATTGTAGAGCGGAATTCTACTGCAAAACAAGCCCATGGGACAAAACCAACAAAAAATGTAAAAAAGCCTGTGAAACAAACTTAGACTGCTATGAAATGCCCCAGGACTATATATTAGAATGTATAAAAGATGGTGTTTGTAGTAATAACGCCGATATTCCTTGTAAATCCAATTCAGACTGCAATGACCCTGATTCAGACAACCCGCAAGGAGTATGCATTAAAAAATTTTGTGAAAAACAACCCCAATTCGTGAAGTTCATAAACTTTAGCACGATATATGATTATACTGGTTGGCCAGGCGGAGTGGCAGTGGACGATTCAACAATCCCCTGGAAGATGTATGTAAACTTTTTATGGGCACCTAGTAAAAATGGAAAACAATTGGGGGGTATACGAGTTTATTCTGTTGATCCAACAAATAATTTTGATTGGCAAGAATTGGGAGAGATCATTCCATCATCAAGAGAACAATTGCCTTATTGGCCATATGTTTCAGACGAATGGTGGGTCATTCCGACTTTTGGCTGGTATGATGGCAAGATACCTTGGGTAGACAAGCCATATAAAGGGGGTGGCGGAATTTGTTTAGTGACCAATGAAGAAGGTAAAAAAAGAATTTATGTTGGAACTGGGAGACAAGGCAGAATAATTGCTTTTTTATCACCCAAAGTTTTAGGCCCACCTTATGAAGTAGCATATGACTCAGAACTTATTGAAGGTATAGGAACAAAAACTTCTCAAGATTCAATCACTTTTAAAAACGATGCCGCTATTTCGATAAATGAGCAAGATCCCCCTAGAACAGAGATACAATGTGAACAACAAGGTGGCATTTGCATAGAAGCAGCATCTTGTCTTGAAGGATATACAAAGGCAGAGTATAGCTGTCAAGACACCCAAGATACGGTTGATACGACAAGCGAAAGTGTAACCGGAAGCGGAATTTTTGATACTGCAAGTCAACCTTCTACAACATCTGGAACAACTTCTGAAACGACCCCTGCAACAAATCAAATCTGTTGCATTAAAACTCAAACACAAACAACATCAACAAGCGGCATATTCAGTTCCCTCACTGGCTCCGTAATAAAAGGACTCCCGGAAAAGATTTATGCTTCTATTTTTAACTTCATAAAAAAACTGTTCTAGAAAAAATTTTAAATGACTCTTTCATAGAAATTTATGGCAAGCACCAATGCACACCCAGAATATCTCGCAGCTGAAAAAAAATTCCACTTAGCCCAATCAAATGAAGAAAGACTTGAATGCTTAAAAGAAATGATGAGCTACATGCCCCAACACAAGGGCGCAGAACGATTAAGAGCAGATTTAAGGTCGAGATATAAGAGATTAAAAGAAAAACTTGAAATTCAGAAAAAGAAGAAAAAAGCATCAAGCAAGCCAGGCATTAAAAAAGAGGGCATCCAAGCAGTTCTGATAGGCTTGACAAATTCAGGAAAATCCTCTCTTCTCTCTATTTTAACAAATGCCAAGCCAAAAATCAGCAACCTCGACTATACCACTCAAAACCCAATCATTGGCATGCTTGATTTAGAAGGAATAAAATTTCAGATAATAGATATGCCCGCAATAAATTATGAAACTTTTGATCAAGGAACAACGAATGTTGCAGATATTTTATTGATTATAATCACCGACTTGAAAGACCTAGAAAAAATATATCCCTATCTAAATAAGACAAGCGGCAAAAGAATAATTATCTTCAATAAATCAGATTTATTAAATGCGCAGGAAAAAAGAAAAATACAAGCGAATCTCCAGAGCAAAAGATATAATTTCTGCCTCCTTTCTTGCAAAACACACGAGGGCATAGATATTCTAAAAAATAAGCTCATTGAAAATTCAAATGTCCTGAGGATATATACTAAACAACCAGGCAAACAACCAGATGAAGACCCTGTCCTCATGAAACCTTCATCAACAGTTGAAAATTTAGCAAAAAAAGTCTTTCACTCTGATATAAAAATAAAAGAAACAAGGATAACTGGCCCCTCAAGTAAGTTTCCTAATCAAACAATCGGCCTAAAACATGTCTTAAAAGACAAAGACATTGTAGAATTCCATACTGGGTAAAAATTTATGGAAAAGATAAATAAGAATCTGAATTAATACGAATCCTTCGCCAATTTCAAAAGCCCAGCCCTATTCTTCTTGAATGCCCTCAAAAGAAGATTAATTTCCTTTGCAACTGCATTCTTTAGGTCAAGAGGATGCAAAGGTTTAAATAGATTAGATAACTTAAATGAGTATGTTATATATATATCATTCCAAGCATCAAAATACAAAAAGTAGACTACTCAGAATTCAGATTCCAATAAAGATTTACGAAAAAATAAAAAATAGTTTTGTGAGTATAAAGATTAATAATGCAGAATTTTTTTATAAAATTTCTAATGAAAGAAGATTTGTTGTTCCAAAAGAATTAAAGGGGAAAATAAATTTCCAAAAAGAAAACCAGATTACAATAGAAAAACTAAAATTTATCAAAAGAACTGGAAAAAATATTGTTATAAAGAAAGAAAAACTAGACTTGCTTTCATTTATTCCCGACAAATTGCGTTCTGGAACCAAGATTAATCTTTTACTTTGGAAAAATAGTTTGATTTGTTTTTATAAAAGCCCTAAAGGAACATTAAGAAAAATAGAAATAAGAAAAGAGGTTCCTCTAGAATTTTGTCGTCTTCTGGGTTATTACCAAGCGGAAGGAGGAAAGGAAAAGAAAATAAAAAAGAGCGGAAGACAAGTGGTTTTTACAAACACCCATATCAACTTAATTTCTGACTTTATTATTTTAAGCAAAAATTTGTTTAAAACAAATTTATGGAACGCAGAGATAAGAATTAAAAAAGCAAACAAAATGAAAGAAGCGCTTATTCAAAATATGCTAAAAAAACTAGGCATTAATAAAAAGAATATAAAAATAAGAATAGGAGATAATTTAAAAGATTTTAGTATAAGACTCTACATTTGTTCAACAATTCTTTCAGATATTATAATTAGGATTATGGAGAACATTAAGAATTATCTAATAACTGAAAATATTTTGAATAAGAAAAATAATCTAAAAATGTATATATCTTTTATGCAAGGCTTGTTTGCAGGAGATGGAAATTATAATACCTATAAAAACAAAAAAGGCGGGGTTCACCATAGACTAATTTTCTATGAAGAAGATTACAATTATGCTCTTCAATATAAAAAATTACTCAAAAAAATAGGGATGGAAAGCAAAATAATAAAAATAAAAGATAAAAACTTGTTTATTATTAGGGCTACATTAAATTGGGATTTTTTGCTTTTGATTAAAGAATTAGGGCTATTTGATTGCCATATTCACCACAAAACATCTTTAATAGAATCTATCAAAAGACACAAATCCTATAGAAGCCACAAGTATCTTATTTCTATGCCTAATAAGATTGATATAAAGAAAGTACAAAAAGTAATAAAAAAAGAAAAGGTTATTTGTTATAATTGGCTTAAAAAGATGGTTGAACGAGGAGTTATAATTAAGAGAGATGCAAATAGATGGGAGTTATCAGAAAAGGGAAAAAGAATAAAAAGGATTTTGAAAGAAATATCATAAACTCTGAAAAATTATTTCGCGATTAATTTGTCAAGTTCTTCTAACATTTTTTTTGGCTTTCCACTAGCAAAATGCTTTCTTGCTGGCTCGAGTAACTTAATAATTTCTTCAGCAATTGCAATTTTTAAATCAAGAGGGTGCAATTTCTTGTTTAAGAAATCTTTTTCTAAATTAGAATAGCTTTTATAAGCAATTTTTCCTCCAAACTTTTCTGGGCGATTTATTTCTAATTTTGAATTTTCATTACCAAAAACTAATGACTTTGCCCAATCAAGAACCGGATTAAATTCTGTCTCTCCTTCTGGACAAAAAGCATTTTTAATTTTAGTTCTAATTTCTTCTTCAGAATCATGAATAAATATGCATGTTTCTGGCTTGGATTTGGACATTTTTAAAGAAGACCATAACTCTTGTAAATTTTCTTTTGGAATTGGCCAAATACTTGGTTTTCCTAAACCAAGAATAAGATGATGGTGTACCGCAACAGGTTTTATTTTGTTCCCTTTTTTATCTAGAAGGGGCTTAATTTTTAAATTTAAAGCAACATCTCTTGCAATAACTTGGGCTTTTCTTTGATCTAAACCAGCATGAGGCATATTTATTCCTTGTGCAAAAATATCTGCAACTTGCATCGGAGGATAAATTAATTTGGCAAAGTCAACCAACTCTCCTTCTTTCCTACCCATAATGGTTATGCTCCTCATCATTCTTGCTAAACTGGTATTTTTACTTATGTCGATCATCGTTTGCCAATATTCATCGTTATTATGATATAGATCAGATCCTAAAACAAATTTTAGTTTTTCTGGGTCTCCACCAACACACTTAAAACTTGCTTTCAAACCTTCTTTAAAGTAACCTCCAGCAACTCTTTTTATTGTTTCCATATCTCCCCCGAGTTTATTATTAATCCAAGAATGCCAATCTGCCAAAAACAAAGAACACTCTGTTCCAGCATCCATAAAATCTTTTACCTTAGACATGCACATAATTCCTGTCCCTAAATGAATTTTACCAGAAATCTCAAAGCCAATATAATGCTTGAGTTTTATTCCAGATTCTAATCTTTGTTTGAGATCTTCTTCAGTCATTATCTCTGCAGTATTTCTCTTAATCAATTCAAATCTTTTTTTTATATCCATAAAAAAGAGAATATTTCTAAATTCTTAAATCTTCCGCCCATATGCTTATATTCTGAATATAAATTCTCTGTCTTCACTAAGGACTATTATTAAAAAAGCACATTAAACACCCTAAAGCGCACAAAACCTAAAACCCCTTATATCTTTTTAATCACTAAATTTAAAATTATTGATTTCTTTGGAAAATATGCCCAACCTCCCAAAAAATCCCAAAACCCTCTGCCTAATTCTCTCACTCATTGGCATCTTCATCATTGTTATTCTTGCCCAAGTTCTCGAGCCAAAACTAATCAAGATTTCTGATATAAACAAAAAAATGCTTGATGAACATGTCAAAATTCAGGGTCAAGTAGAGGATGTTCAAAAAATAAAAAGCCAAAACTATCCAAATCCAATAGTTCTCATCACCCTAAAAAATCAATCAAGTCAAATTACTGTTGTCTGGAGACAGGATATAACTCTAACTCAAAATCAAATCATCCAAGTAGTGGGAAAAGTCTCAGAATATCGAAATGAAACACAAATTGAGGCAAGCAAGATAAAAATGCTGCTTTAGACAAAGCGCATAATTACTAAACAAAGTACATAAAAAAGATTTTATTGCATAACAAAAATGCTGGAAATCATCTTTGCAATCCTTATCGGAATCCTCTGCGGAATAATTACTGGGCTAATTCCAGGAATCCATATAAATCTTGTCGCAACTCTTTTATTTATTAACTCTGCAGCCTTTCTCTCAATAACAAGCCCCCTTATTCTCGCCATATTCATAATCTCCATGACAATCTCTCATGCATTCATTGATTTTCTGCCCTCTATATTCTTAGGAGCTCCAGAACAAGAGACTGCCCTAAGTATCTTGCCAGGCCATCGCCTGCTGCTTGAAGGCAAAGGATATGAAGCAATAAAATTAACCTCTGTTGGTTGTCTAGCAGGAATAATCATTGCAGGCGTCTTATCTATAATCTTTATTCCAACACTCTCCTTATTCTATCCCGCCCTATCCAAGATAATGGCTTTTCTTTTAATCTCTCTATCTCTTTTTTTGATTCTGAAAGAAAAAAAGAACCATAAGATTCTAGCTGCATTTATTTTTATTCTTGCAGGCATCCTAGGATATGCTGTCTTAAATTTCTCTGTAATCAGACAACCCTTATTTCCCTTATTCACAGGACTTTTTGGAACCTCTCTATTGACTCTAAGCTTCTTCCAAGATGTAAAAATTCCCAAACAATCTCTTAAAAAAACAAAAATAAATAAAAAAGACCTTTTTAAATCTCTTAGCTTAAGTGTGGTATCATCAAGTCTTGTTTCTTTCCTGCCTGGACTGGGCTCTGCCCAAGCAGGAGTCATAGCATCTTCAATTAAAAAAATTCAGGAAAAATCTTTCTTGATTTTGCTTGGCGCAGTCAATTCAATAACTGTTCTCTTAAGTTTTGTTGCACTATACTCCATCAATAAGCCAAGATCCGGCGTCGCAGTCTTTGTTGGAAAATTTCTTCCAAATTTTTCCCTCTCTGACCTCATGATTCTTATGGTTATTGCACTAATTGTTGGAATAATCCTCTTTCCACTGACTCTTTTTCTTGCAAGAAAGTTTTCACGATTCATAGAAAAAGTGAATTACAAATGGCTCTGCTTCTCAATCATCATCTTTTTAATAATCCTAACACCAATAATCTCTGGTTGGCTAGCTTTAATAGTCTTGATAACTTCTACATGTCTAGGCATATTCTGCTCCTTGCTAGGAATTAAGAAAATCTTTTTGATGGGCTCCCTGATTCTTCCAGTGATAATCTGGTATCTTATTTGAAATGAAGTTAGAAAGTTTTATTAATTAACTAAAATTGCCAGTTAATGAATAAAAGAAGACTCTTGGGATTTATAGCAAAAGCCCATAGAAATACATACGCTGCTCAAAAAGAAACAAGAGCCAGGCATAAATGCAAGGTTCCGATTCTTGCAGGCCATAAAGATTATGAATTTAAAGAAGGAGATTGGCTCTATCATGATTCATATGCGGGAAGTTTATGTGCGCCGGGAAGAGAGGTTGTTTTTTTCAAAGGTATCCCTGTTTGGTGTATGTCATATCAGGGACAACCTAATCCAAAACAGGAAGCACCCTTCTTTCAAGAGCAGTTATTCCCATTTCTTAGAAGAGCATTAATGAATTTTGATGACAGCGTCCCCTTTCGGGGCCCAAAGGAATTCTCAGAGGGGGATTTTAAATATACTTTTGAAATAAAAGGAGATTGCAACTATTTTAAAGGGCGAGAACAAGTTCTTTACAAAAACGAGAGGGTTTTCTTCCAAGATGTTATGGGATCCTTAATTAAATAAAAAACAGAGTGCCCAAAATAGACTTTTCTTAGCTTTATCTCGGAAAATGAAAAATTAAGTTCAGCAGTATCCATTTGAATCGTCAACAGCAGTTATAGGGTCTATCTCTTCAACCTTAATTCTTAACTTTCTTCCCTTATGATCCATTATTTCAACAGATTTGCCCTGCCGAGCATTGTCTGTTGCCCTAATTAACTCTGACTCATCCTCTCCGCCCTCAAATTCATCCCCGATTTCCTCTGCAAGTTCATCGTGAATGCCATCCTTGCCATCCTTAGCCTTTTTGTCTTCGGCCATTTTAGGAGGGAGAGATACAGGGTTTATAATATTTTCGGCGCTAAATTATACCATATAAATCATAAGACTTTTAAACCGCTCACTCATTTGAAATAATGGCAAACAAAGCAAAAGCATCACACATTCTTGTGAAGACAGAAGAAGAAGCAAAAACCCTTCTATTAAGAATTCAGAAAGGCGAGAGTTTTGAAAAGCTTGCTCAAGAATCCTCTCTCTGTCCATCAAAAAAGCGAGGCGGTTCTCTTGGAGAATTCGGCCGGGGCCAGATGGTTAAAGAGTTTGAACAAGCTGTATTCAATGCCAAGAAAGGCCAAATAGTCATGGTCAAGACTCAATTCGGCTGGCATCTCATCAAAGTCGAAGACATTTGGGGCTAGTTAAGAACAAAGCGCACAATTACTACATAAAGCGCATGAAAATTATTTATTTCTTATAAATTGCTTTTTTTTAAAAGAACTTTCCCAGTGCTTGCTGTTTCTCAGTCTGTTTTCCAAACATACTCTCTATAGACCATCTTGCAAGATCCAAGCTCTGCTTAGTATAAGCAGGAACATCATAATTTTTTGCTAAGTTGGTCGCAGTCTCCAAATACTTCATAATTGAACCTTCGGCGATGGTAAATATAATTTTTCCTCCACAAATACTTTCATCATTCTTAATTCTTATGCATTTTCCAGATAAAGGCGGCCTTCTATAGATTTCATTGCAATCAACACACCTGAACTGCTGCTGAGTAAATTTATTAAAATTTCCTTTTATATCCCTGATAAAGTGCCTCTCAATTATTAATCTAGCAATATCTGCCTCGTCAACAGCCCTGATTTTCTGCACAAGTTCCATTTGTTTGTCTACTTTTTCATGCATGCTTGGAATTGATTTATAAGAAGAGTTTACAACACCATGATTAAAATCATCTGTGTCATGCGTGGACAGGGTATTTATCAAAGGGTCTTTGCCCTCTCTTAATCTCCTTTTCACATTATCAACTATAACTTTAGAAGAATGCTCTCCTTTTTCAGCAAGCTCATACATCTCTAGAGGATATTCAGATAATTCCAAGTCTAAAATCTGGTCATCTACTTCTCCAGGCCTGATTCTTGCATTTAAAACAAGAGGCGCATCTTGCGTACCCCCTCTATGCGCAGGCAAGAATTTTCTAGAGAAATTTAAAAGAACATCCAAAAGCAGCATCACTGCGACTTCATCCCCATCACATTGCCTGGTAAGTATTGAATTAGCAACAATTAAATGATTTTTATTATCCACGTTTAGGCAATAACTCTCTTTCTCTTCACTTCGATTGATGGAAACAATAGAATCATGCACAAAATCAGAATCTTGCTCTATTTTCATCCCCAATTTTTTCTTTTTTAAACATATATTCAAAATCTTATTTTTCTTATTTGATAAAAATCCAATTTTTTTGAATTTATCGACAAAATCCGAACCAATAATCAATTTTATTATCTTAAATTTTGGGATTTTCCTTCCTTTTTTAAAATAAAATGTTCTTACTCTTGGTCCTGGTTCTTTTTTATATTCATATCTTTTAACAAAAATCCCATATCTTAAAAGACAGAATTCCAAATCTGCTAAAAGACCCTCGCTAACACTATCGCATGAGACTCTTCTATCAGATGCGCTTACACTTCCGTCGCCTTCAAAATAACCTCTTAAAACATATGCTAATCTTTCCAATCCTAAATTCAAAAATAAAGGGGGAATTCTTTTGTTTTTTGCATTGCTCCCTGTTTCTAAAATCTTTGTAAAAAACCAGTATAAAATCTTTGATGAAAACGTAACTCTATCTTTTTTTCTTTCAGAAGGCACTAATCCAAATGATTTTTTCATAATCTTTTTGACAAAATTCCTTATTTTAATATCATTGGAAGCAATATAAACCTGATTTAATCCTTTTTTTCCTTCAATACATCTTGAATAGCCTTCAGCGACATACAATCCAATAACCTCTAAAAGTTCATCGCTAATCTTTAGGATAATTGGAACCTCAATATTATCTCTTTTAACCGCCAATTTGCCTTCGCAACATATCTTCTCTAACATATCCTTATTTAACTTTAAAATAAAATTTATTGGATAGCTGCTTCTTATATTAAAATTTTGAAATTGTCTTTTTGTAATTCCCAATTCTCTTAAAATTTTATCACGCTCTACTATTTTTAATTGTTTAATTATACCATTCACATTTCGGACCATAACTTTTTCTTCTTTTAGTTCTTCTAATAAATTAATCTCTTTTATATCCTTAGATTCTATCTCTATTTTTTTAGGAAGAGGCAACCTATCTCCTATTTTCAACTCTTCTGCCCTTACAATCTCCCCCTCAACTAAGAATTTATGACTCCCTGTAACACTTACCTTCTTCCCAAGATGAGTCTTAATTTCAATAAGGGGCATTTTTAAATGTTTTGTAAAATTATTTATTTTCACTTCTGAGATATTTTTATTAAGACCAATTGTTTTAAAGCCTTCAACTTTTTTTTCTTTTGTCCCATACTTATCAACAATCTTATCTGGATTCAAGTTTTCAACAAATTCCCCAACTTTGACTATCCTCCAAATTCCATTTTCTTTCAAAGGAAGATAAGTATCATAATCAAAACAATCTCTTCTAACTGCTGCGTGCAAATAAGGAGAAGCAATTATGCCCTGAACTTTTGAAAAGCCTATGATTCTTGTGACAACACCTGCACAATTATGTGGCGCCATTGTAACAGTCAACTTTCCAATCAAATCCTCTTTTGTTCTGACATTATAAAACTCTTTCTGCCCATAGAGCTTAACAAGCAAAGCATCAATGAATTTAGTAGCATTGATAAACATGTGATCTGCTTTCTCATCATCAGAATCAGGACAAGAAGGAAGGACAATATCGTGCGGCTTAAGTTCTAGAATCTGATTATCATTCTCGAGCTTTTTGCCCCCAATATCAACATTATATCCTAACTCTCTCAGCTTCTCAATGCTTGTACCAATTTCTTTTGGCTTGAAATGAGTTATAGGCAATTCAGTCACATCATATCTTATAGTTCCATCTTTATTGACATGCAACCCAAAATTAGCTCTTAAGATTCCTTTTATGATATTCTCTGGGATATGTGATTCAGAACTTGTCCCCCTAACCCCCTTAACAATTTTTAGAATATTCTGGATATCTGCTTTTTTCATAGCGATTTTATAATAATCCCCAATATTGATTCTTCTTTCCATATAGGGTTTCATTTTCCCATGAACATTACATCCCTCGGAAAAAGATTTTTTTCCGCATAAATTACAGTAATTCATCTTCCTGGCTTTTGAACCACACGTTTCGCAGATAAAATAAACAGTTTCTTTATTGCAAGTATCACAAAAATAAATAGGAAAATCTGCCCTTACACTTCCTTTTTCAATTGCTGCCTGAAAACTCCTTAACTTCCCCCCTTCTTCACCAACTGGAAAAAGGACATGTGGTGAACCTTTCAATTCTCTTGGCTTAGCTTTCTCAGGCCTCCCCATTCTCGCACCTATAAATGTTCCTGCTTTATCTTTTATCTTGAACTTAGATAAATTATTTATCAGAGCCAGTACTTTTGTCTCTTTTTCTTTTATATTCTCTATTTTTCTAGAATAACTCATAAATTTATCATCAAAATCTTTCTTTTCTATCCCTAAATTTATCAAAATAGCTCTGCTCTCTTCCTTACTTAGAACAACATTCTCAATAGTAACATCATGCTCAACACCTAGTATCTCCAAAGCTCTTTTGCCTACCTTGAATTTGTCTTTCTCAACCCGATTATAAGGAAGAATCAACTTATCATCCCCAAGAACTCCAGATTTTATCCATTCAATTAAACTAAAAAAATCATCAACATTTATCTGGCTCCAGTAGAATATATACTTTGGATGAAGTGGGACTTTAAAGGTATTTGATAAAGAAACTGCCTGGTCAAGTGAGACATGATATTTTTCTACGTTCAAACTACTAAATTTCTCTTTCTTTTTTTCCTCATCCTCTTCTCCAATAGCTGCTGCTTTCTTTAACTCAAGCTCCCACCACTCTTCAACATAACCTGGCTTAAGCAGTTCATAGTTCCTGTTCATTACATCCCCTAAAGAATATAAAATATCCCCAATATAGATGATTTCTTCAACATCTTTATAGAACTTTTTAGCCTCCTCAAAATCACTTAATTTCCTTGTGCTTCCATTCTTTAGCTTAACAATTGGCCCGTCAATTGAATCGCAAGAAGTTATAACACATCCTTTTGTCGGTTTCTCTGTTTTAAGCTGAGTTCCTGTTGATAAAAAACAATTTGATATGGCCATTGTCGCAGGATGTATGGATGTTGCAGAAAATCCTGAGACTCTTGATTTGCCATATCTAAATCTAAAACCTCCGGATCTTGATGGATGAGAAAAAACAGGTCTTCCTGCAACAAGATCTTTAATATAGGTTGGAGAAGTGTCTGTCGTTCCTTTTTCTCTTTTCTTATGAATAACAAGATACTCGTCTAAAAAATTCCATCCTGTTGATTTAAAGCCCTTTGCTTGAACCCCTTTTAACAGTCTTAATCCTTTTTGCGCTTTCTGAGCAAGGCCCTCTGAAAAAATCAAACACATTCCTCCCCGGATAAAATTTGTCTCTACTCTTGGCAAGTCTTTAAAGTTTGAGACCTCTCTTTTTTCAGTTGGCTCTCCGGCAATCTGTATAGGAAGGTTTTTTGCTAAGAATAAGGCCTCTTCCTCTGTCGGCAGATACTGCAAATTCGTGACTCTCTCATGATAATCATATATTTCTGTAACATATCTTTTAATTTCAAGCTCATCAGGATCATATTTAGCAAATCCAAACTTCTCTCTCAAATAATCAATTAACATCAAGACTACGCATGAGGCGGTTGTTCCTGCACTTCTTATTGGTCCGGAAAAATAAGCTTTAAAATATTCTTTTCCATCCCTAGTTTTCTCTATTTTAAGCGCTGTGAATCCTTCAATCGGACTTGATACAACACCAAGAGTAGTATAAGCAAATCCGACCCTGATTCCAGCCTCTATTGCTTGTAATAAAGACTCAAACTTGCAGAATTTTTCCTTTGCAATCTCTTCTGCAATCTTAAATGAGACTGCAGTATCCAAAGGCCCATACTCTTTTTCAAGTTCAAGTATCCGATTCACAATCTTTTTGTCATTAAGCTGGGGGTATATTGTTGAAATTAGTCCAAGGGTTTTTTCAGCAAGATTCGTTGCAAGTAAAACCTCTACTTTATCCATTGGGTCAAATCCTTTCTCTCTTGCAGCCCCTGCTACAGCATATTCGTGTTTAACATTTCCCTCAAGTTCATGAAAGTATTTTTCCATTTCCATTTTAGCTGAAGTCCAGGATACTTGCTTTTCCTGTTTTCAAATTTAATAAAGGAACTTTACAAGGGTCTGGTTCATGCCCAAACTTTTCTTGATAAGAAGTTTTAGACTGCCAGCAAGCACACGAGATAGTCAAGATTCCATTGTATCTTGAAACTCCGCTCTTGTGAATATGCCCTGCTGCAAAAACATCAGGAATCTTTTTGATTGTTAGAAAATCATTTTCAGCAGGATAGTATGTTGTTGAAGTATGCGAGGGGGCCAGATGTCTCTTTTTCAGTAAGAAATGCATAATCATGTCTGGCTTAGTTTTGGAATTAATTAACCTTAAAGATTCAACTCGGTCCATATAATAATCAAAAGAATCTCCATGATAGATTAAAACATCAATTCCAGAGAATGTTTTAGACTGTGCTATCCTTACCCATGAAGGGTTTGTTGTCAGAATCAGATTTTCCATTTCATACAAGCCAGGAGCAATATCTTTTGGGATTTTCGGCTGCGGTTCAACATGACAGACAGAATCATGTTTGCCCCCTGCGCACAAAATAATAATCACATCTTTTCTTATTTTTTTCAACATATCCGCAAGATATTTGTACTGCTCATAAATATCCTTAATTCTGAGTTCTGGCTCTTGCTTAGGATAAACCCCAACACCATCAATATTATCTCCTAAGACAAAAAGATATCTTATCTTCTTTGCAAGTTCTTTTTGTTTTTCAGAACCTATATGTCCATTTAACCAATCAATAAATCTTAAAAAATTTGATTCTAAAAACTTAGAAGAACCAACGTGAACATCTGCAATAAATGCCGCATAATTTTCTTCAGGAGCTTTCTTTATTTCTTTTGCAACATCCATAAAAATCAAGTCATTTGCAAAAACAATTTCATTTGATCCTGATCCCCGAATAGCAATAACTTCATCTAAAATAAGGTCTCTTGCTTTTTCAATCAAATCTTGATTATTCTGCCTTATCAAAACACTTACTCTTCCAGTCAAGTCCTCTAGCTCAAGAATAATGTTTTTATTTTTAGTTATTCTTTTGTTATATACCATACCAATTATTGAGACTTGCCTCTGCTGTCCTGAAAGCTTGCCTATGCTGCAAAGCCCTTCTAAGTGCCTCTCTTGAAGTATTTCTTTTAAAAAAATGTATCTATCTCTAAAATACTTCACAAAATCCCCCACAGTTATTTTTTTCGTCTTAAATTCATACTCCTCCAATATTTCAACTTCCTTTACTTCCCCACTTACTTTTGGTTCTTCTTTCTTGACTTCTGTCTTGCCAAATAAACTCTTGAGAACATCAGTGAATTGTCCAGAATAATTCATCAGATTTGATAAGAAAAAATCTTTAGATACTAGCTTTGGTGATTTGATGTTGATGATTTGAGAGGCCAAGCTAGATAGCTCATCTTCTGAAACTCCTTTCTCAAGAGCCTCTCTAAAAAACTGGACTAAAGCAGACTCAAACAAGTATCCTTTGCCCAGATACTCCCTTATAAATTGCATACGAACTCCGATGGCCTTAAACTGGCCAATTTTATTTAATGTGTGACAATTAGATGCTCAGTGAGTTGACTAAAAAACCATTGATTTTATCACCAAGTGCTTCAGTCAAATCAACACGTATCTCTCTTGTTCTGCCATATCTCCCCTTGCTTACCACCCTTGCATTAACCAACCCTAACATGTCAAACTCAGATATAATATCTCCGACTCTTCTTTGAGTTAATACTTCTGTATTTGTTCTCAAACATAACTCCCTATAGAGATTATAAGCATCCCCTGTAAAGATTTTGTCTTCATTGTTTTTGATTGATTTTTTGTATAATTGCAGTATGGATAATAAAACAAGCTGGAATTGTTTTGGTTGATTCTCAACAGCCATCAAAACTTTATCTGCCTCAATCTTTTCCTTAGCCCTATCAATATACTCTAAAGTGATTTTTTTCTTATGGTCCCTCTCCACAAGTTCACCTGCTATCCTTAATAAATCAAGAGCTCTTCTTGCATCCCCGTGCTCTCTAGCTGCATAAGCAGAACATTTTTCAATGACTCCATCAGAAACAACCTCTGTCTTAAAAGCTTCCTCTGATCTCGTTCTTAATATATCTTGAAGCTGCAAAGCATTGTACGGAGCAAAGAAAATTTCTTCCTCACTTAATGAACTTTTAACCCTTGGGTCTAAAGAATCTAAAAATTTAATATCATTTGATATCCCTATCATAGAGATTTGCGCCTGGACCAGCTCTGTATTTAGTCTTGTAAAATTATATAAGAATTCATCCCCAATTCTCTTCACAGCCTGATCAATCTCGTCAAAAATAAGAATTACAACTTGTTTCTTAACATCTATCATCTCAACAAATTTCCTATACAGTTGGTCTGTGGGAAGTCCGGTCGCAGCCACTTTTCCTCCTAATTTTCTTATTAATTCAGCAAGAATCCTATACTCTGTATCTGCAACTTTTCTTAATTTACAATTGACAGAAGGCATCAAAAGAGTTACTTTTTGCTCTTCTGCTTTTTTTAGTAATTGATTTTTGATATAACTCATAACAAGGCTTTTTCCTGTTCCAGTTAAGCCATAAAGAAAAAGATTTGAGGGCCTCTCTAATCTTAAACAAGGAGCTATAATCGGCGCTACTTGATTTATCTGCTTCTCTCTATGCAGAATATTATCTGGGGTATAATTTGATTGTAAAACTAATTTATTTTTAAAAATAGTCTGTTTAATAAAAGAATTAAAAATATCATCAACCCCTTTTTGAATCTGCATCTCCCTGCTTCTTGAGCCCTCTTTCTCTCTTCCTACTTCTCTTGTTAATACTCCTTCCTTTCCTTTTTCTTTATTTCCCTCTTTTATTTTTTCTTTAGACATTTTATCTCCTCTCTTTTGACTCTTCGTCTCTTTTGGCATTTATTTTTTCCTCTCTAAAAATCTAACTCTAGACTCTTTTATAAATATTGTTGTTGTTTAATAGAACACACCCACCTTCATTTCCGATGGAACTCCCTTTCTCCCTTTCTCTCTTCTTTTTCTCTCTTTTCTCGAGGAAAAACAAAAAAACAAGAAACACATCAAAAAAAAACCCATATACATAAACATATATAATATAATATATAATAATATAATATATATAATATATAATACAAATATTTATAAATAAAAAAAGAGGAAGAAAAATCCTCGTCGGTTTATAAATCTTTCCAACATTTCCATAAGAAGCATAGGGGGGAGGGGGTTTCGTAAGGAAAATGCCTCTTATTCTGCAATAATCCTTAAATACCTCAGAAAGAATAAAAAAGAATGAATCAACATAGTGCAAGTGATTTGATAAAAGAACATAATCCCCCTATGAATACTATATAATCTACTTCAATTAATTTTATAAAGTTAAACTTCTACATATATAAGAAAAAACTGATGAAAACAAAGAGGTTTTAACTTGTTTCAATCACAAGAGAAAAGTTTATAAACAAAAAATCGCTTGAAAATCAGTTTTAAATATAATATCAACAAAAAAATGGCACTTGAAAAAAGACCATCAAAAGAACTCCTCGGTAAACTAGTAGTAACAAAAGAGGGAAAAAAGATAGGTTTTGTGAAAGATCTTTCTTTTGAAGCAAGAAGTGGCGAGCTAATACATATGGTAGTAGCTTCTCCAACAGCATATGCCGCATCTCTTAGTGTAGAAGCAAAAGATGGCGGATTGCTTGTGCCCTACTCAGCAATTCTTGCAATAGGCGACTTTGTGGTTATCGGTGAAGAGGAAGTAAGATAAAAAGAGAGTTTCTCTATTTTATAAGATGATAGTCGGTTTTAAATTAAAAAAGATTCTTGCAGAAACCCTTGTAGAGGCATCAAGCCTAGAAAAAAATAAAGATATAAAAATAACAAAGATTAATACAAAAACAGACCTTATAGAGATATCTGAACAAAAAATAGAGATGAAAGATAAAGATGCTCTTGATATAGGTTTCTCTTTTCAGATAGATTACGAACCAAAAATTGCAAAAGTTGTTTTTGAGGGAAGAATAATTTCTTTAGTTGAAAAAAATCAAGCAAAAAAAGTCCTAGATGATTGGAAGAAAAAACAGCTTCCAAAAGACCTTAGATTAGAGGTAATGAATACTATTTTGGCAAGATGCAGCATAAAAGCCCTGGAAGTTGAAGAAGACATAGGCATTCCTCCTCATTTCCCTCTGCCAAGATTCCAAATACAAGAGAAGCAAGATAAAGCCTCAGAAAAACAAGATAAAGGCAAGAACAATGCTGGCTATGCTGGTTAATTCTTAAATATCATAACCTAAAAGTATAAATATAATTTTTTTCTATATTCTTTTATAACCCCCTGCCCAGATGGGACAAAGGTACTCCGACGGTCTCGAAAGAATCCAAGATAACCGTTTTCCGCAAGGATATCCAGGTTCGATTCCTGGTCTGGGCGTTTCAAATACCCTTTACCTTCCCAAATCTATATATTTTATCTCCAACAACAAAAACTTCAAATTCTTTTATGCTTTTCTCATTAAGAAAAGGACTTAGAAGTTCCTCTCTCTTGACATCTGTTCCCTCTGTTCCTAAAAAAGATGAAGGAATGACAACTAAGTTTTTTCCATGCCACTTTCCTTTTAAAAAGCATTTGAATTTCTCTTTCTTTATGTTGTCTTGGATTGAAATTGCAGGATGCTCATGCCCGATTATGATTGTCTTGATTTTTTTGTTGTAAATATCTTTATCAATTGGAATTTTATGCCCATGTAAAACAGCAATTTCCCCCAAAATAAGGAAATCTCTGACATCAACATCTCTTTTTCTTGCAATAGGTTCAAGAATCTTATCATGATTTCCTTTAATTAAGATAACCTTACAAGATTTAGGGATCATATCAATTATTTCAAGAGCTTCTTGCCACTCTTGAATCGAGATTTTTCCAAATTCGTGTTTTAAATCTCCATTAATTACAATTATCTTTGGTTTAAGTTTTAAAAGTTCTTCAATTTCTTTTTTCATCTCAAGAAACATGCTTCTTGGCACAAGAAATCCTTGTTTTGCCAAAGCTTCTTCATAACCAATATGAAAATCTCCAAATATCAATGCCTTTTCACTTTTGATCCACAATGCTTTTCCTTTTATCTCAATCCCTTTAAGTATTTCCATGGAACAAGAAGAATAGAATGTATATAAAAATTTTATTGGTGACCAGTAATTCTCTTCCATGCAAATGCTTGATAAACCGCAGTGGCGATTGTGTTATTTAAGGAGATAACTTCGACTTTTCCGGGATATTTATTTGGAAGAGCATCTGTAACAAAAACCCCATCAAGCCTGGCATATTTTTCAAAACCTGCATTAAATTCCCCAAATGCCACATATAAATAGACATGGGTAGCTCCTTTTCTTCTCGCTTCGCATTCACAATTTTTGCTTGTTCCGCCAGTTCCGCCAATGTCATCAACAAAAAGAACTTTCTTTCCAGAGACGTCTCCACTCAATTCTATTTGTCCAGCAACCTCTGCTTTTGGTCTGCTATGTTTATGGCAAGGAATAAGAGGGAGATATATGTCATAATCTTTAAGAAGTATGCTCTGAAGAATCTCTGTTCTTTTTAATCCACCTGCGTCTGTTGGGGCCAAAACAAGATTCTCTAAAAGGTGTCTTTTTCTACTTAAATGTTCTGCGACAGCATGTGAACTGTATATAATATTTGATCTTGTATCAAAAAAGCCAATTTCTTGTTCTGAATGCGGATCAATTAAGACTACTCTATCAACATATTTCGAAATGTCCTCTGCGACTCTTTTTGCATTAAGGACAGAGTTTTGTCTTTTGGGATCTTTATCATCATGATCTTGCCGACCATAAAGGAAATAGGGCATAAGTAAGGTGGTTTCAGTCACATAGCAATGGCCGCTTTTTTTTAAGAAAAAGGCTATTTCTTCTATTTCATCTTTCCAAATAGCAGGTGGTTTGCTTGAATCTGCAAAAACAAAGCATCTACCCACAGGCATTTCACTAAAAACTCTTTGGGGTTCATCATTTGAAAAAGGCATATTGATAACAGAGACAATATGCGCATCAACATTATGTTCATTTCTCAAAAAATTGCAAACATAAGCTACTAAGCCGTGCGGATGTGCGTCAGAAGGGGATATCAACGTAACTTTTTCATGCGTCATTTAAAAAATGATTTTTATTCTTTATAAGGATTATTGCACAAAAAAATATGCTTTATTCAATATTTTTTGTTTCTTGTTCTCTTATCTCTCCTTTTCTTCTATTCTTTTTAAAATTTTATCATGCATTCTTTTCAAGAACATCATTTTATTCTCCATTCTCATCAAGTCAGCATGGCCCTGCATCACAAGATTCATGGCAAAAGGGCTTGGCAAGTCAGTGGTAATATTTTCAATCTTCACTTTTCCCTCTTTTATAGACTCTAGAATCTTTAGAGTACTATTTATATCCATAGAATCCTCTAGAATCTCTCTTCTAGTCTCTTTTAGTATAGGGAAATCATCTGAAATCTTTTTTATTGCATAGTAAATAAGGTCTGAACTGACCTGTTGCTTCCCTACTGTTTTGCTTCTCCCCTTGTAATTCCTTAAAATCATTAAAGACCTTCCTGCGCAGTGCCTGAATCTCCTTCTAAATACCTCTGTTTTTTCAACAGCCTCTTGAAGAATTCGCCTTAATTCCTTTGGCTTAGCAGATATCATCTTGATAGCTTTTTCAACTTGAATTTTTTCTTGTGAAGCAATAAAAAAACCATTATCACTTATCCCTATTTCCAAGTCCCTTTTATTGCTTGCAACATAAGCCACAGCCCTGCTAAGGGCATCATTAACTCGCCTGCCATAGAGTGTATGAAAAATATAGTATCTCTTAGAACTTTCATCAATATATGTCTCAATCAACACCCTCTTTTCGTGTGGAATACCCAGATAGTGGAATTGTTCATAAAAATAATTATAGACTGCTTCACAAGAATTTCCATCAACATACAAATAATCAGAAATAAATTTCTTAATCTCAGCTTTAGAGTATTTTTTCTTGAACTTCTCTTCCATTAAGAGCCTAAATCTTTGGATTGCCATTGCAAGGTCAAAGCTTAAAGGCAGCATTTCAGAGTGCCATGAAGGGATTGTAGGTGGCCTTTGGACAGAAGCATTAACATAAGCATTCATGCCTCTAGAGTACAGGAATTGATATTTATGCCCGCCAAGAACAAAAACATCTCCTCTCTTAAGATGTTCAAGAAAAATTTCATCTATAACTCCGGCTCGCTCATTTTTTCTTTCTCCCACAGCCACAACAACATTCACAAAACTCTCATCAGGGATAGTTCCTATATTTGTCATATAAATAACTCTAGCAAGTTTTCCTCGCTTTCCAACTTCATGTGTTTTTGGGTCATACCATATCTTGGCATAGACATTCCTGGTTTCTAAACCAGCATACTCCCCACTAAGATAGCTTATTACAGAAAAGAAATCCTCTCTACTTAGAGAATTATAACAATAGCTCTGCTTAACAACTTTAATCATATCCTCAATCTGCCATTTTTTTTCAATAGCCATGCCATATATATGCTGGCTTAGGACATCTAAACAATTTCTTGGGATTTCAACTCTGTCTATTTTTCTTTCAACAGCCTCTTTTAATAAAACTCCGCACTCAACAAGGTCATCTCTGTCTAAAATTATCAGCCTTCCTTTACTTATTTCATGTAGCTTATGTCCTGCTCTTCCGCATCTCTGCAATGCTCTTGCAACAGACTTCGGACTTCCAAGTAAGATAACAAGATCAACATAACCAATGTCAATTCCTAATTCAAGACTTGTTGATGTGACAACACACTTTAACTTTCCCTCTCTAAGTCTCTGTTCAATAGAGAATCTATGCTCTTTGCTTAGGCTGGAGTGATGTGCCCCTATGCTCTCTTGAACAGCCTCATATCTATGTGGAAACATCTCTTTCAAATGATTAATAACTCTCTCAGTCGCACTTCGTGTATTTGTGAAGATTATTGTTGTTTTATGTTCCTGAATAAGCCTGTCAATTAGACTATAGAGTTCTTCATGCATATTTTTTGAAGTTGTATTTATCAAGTCATTTACCGGACTCAGTACAGCAAGGTCCATCTTTTTGAGATACTGGACATCAGCTAATAGGCAATCTCTCTCGACCCACTGCCGATTCTTTCTCTCAAAACCAACCAAGAACTTTGCAATCTCTTCCAAGGGGGCGATTGTTGCGCTTAATCCAATTCTTGCAGGCACAATGACTGAGACTTGTTCAAGCCTTTCTAAAGATAATGAGAGATGTGTCCCTCTTTTATTTGCCATTGCATGTATTTCATCAACAATCATAAATTCAACAGCACTGAGTCTCTCAACAAACTTCTTGCTCACTAATAATATAGCAAGAGTTTCAGGCGTAGTTACAAGTATGTGCGGTGCTTTTTTTAACATCTTAACTCTTTCATTTGTTGGGGTATCGCTTGTTCTCACAGATACTTTGATGTCCTGCATTGCTTCTTGTTTTTTATTGATAATTTCTTCAATTTCTTTTAGCGGTTCAATTAAATTATGTGCAATATCATTGTTCAGGGCTTTTAAAGGAGAGACATAGATACAATAAACTTTATTTTCAAGCTCATTTTTTTTAGCCAAAGTAACAAGATAGTTTATTATAGCTAAAAAAGAAGTTAGGGTCTTTGTTCCGCCAGTTGGTGCACTTATTAAAATATTTTTTCTCTCAAAAATAGGCATGACTCCATAGAGCTGGGGCTGACTAAATTCTTTGAACTTGGAAAAAAACCATTCTTTGACATCAGGGTCTAGGGCTTTCTCAATTTCTTGCTTTGTTCTTAGTTTAGCTTCTTTTATCATCTTTTAGAGGAATTATTTATGAAAAGTTTAGCAAATTTAGTGAATTTCTGTTTAAAATGAAACTAGATATATAAGGCTTTGCTTCACTCTATTATATATAAAGAATTATTTTGATGAGAATTCTATTTCAATCCTCTTCTCTGGAGTTCTGCTTCAACATCCATTGGAACGCTGATCATAATATTACACACATCCCTATTTCCAGCCAACCAGTTTTGAGTGTATCCCGCTATTTCTATATCCAAAATAAGCGCTTTTATGCTTTCCTCTCCCATTGTTATCTTAGTTTCAAATAATACTACTTTTCTAGGGATAAGTCCAGAATTAGCTTTAGAATAAAGATTTACATCAAAAACATTAACACGGAATATCTTTCCTAGCAAACCATAACAATACCATTCAAAATCATTTAAGTGAACATGATTTCCACCAGTAAGCCAATTACCCTGCTGGATTATCGTTTGTCTTTTTATATCTCTTCCATAATCCACTAATTCTGCCAAAAGTTTCTCAGCATCATTTAAATCAGAGATATTTACTTTTACACCAACTGTTTTAAGTATAGCTTGTAAGCCTTTCTCAACTACTTGCTCTACTTTATTTCCTAAAAAAGAAGAAGGCACAAACCTTTCATCAGTAGTTGCATAAGAAGTAATCCCCTGGACTTCATTTATATCTATTTCATATGTTTTTTTGGATATGTTTGTTTGTTTAATACTTAGTGGATAGAAATGCATACTATATATCCCCACAGACCTGATTATGCTCTGGTCATCTAAATATCCAAGAATCCTTAATTCTCCTGAACCTCCCCTCTCTCCACATTTATAGTCTGCTCTTAATCTTATGCTTCCTTGGTAGCATCCTAGTGTAAAGTAATGAGTTGCCCCAAAAAGAGGGAATACCTGGGCCCCCTCTTCTTGGCTTTGGCCTTTTCTTATAGTTCTCCAATCATCTCTGCATGGGACAAATGTTGGAGAGTAAGGTATGCAGGCTTGATTTTGAGCTTGAATAGATGCAGAATTTAATTGATTCCCTGGACTAGTAGGGATAGTGGTTCCAGATTCTTGACCAAGAGTATTTTGGCCTAAAGCAATTCCTGGAATAGAGTTCGCAATAATACTACTTGCTAGAATCAAATCAACTAAAGAGGACCTCCTTTTTAACCCCATATATAATTAAACTGAAAAACTTTATAAAGATTATGTTTTATATCTGTTATGCCAAGAATATCATCTAAAAAAGAGGACAAGATAAAAGAATCAGTACTGCATCTACTATTTCAGCAATCTCCTAAAGCACTGTTCACAGCCTCAATTTCTCAAGAACTTGCACGCGATGAAGAATATATCAAAAAACTTCTTCTAGACCTAGAGGGCAAGAAGCTAGTGGCCTCTATAAGAAAGAATAAAGCAGGCTTGCCCCTAAAAAAGAGAATAAGGTGGCATCTGACTCAACCAGCTTACGAGACATATAAGAAGATGCAGCCAAGCATAAATCCCCTCTATGATGCTCTGGACTTTGAATAAGCAAATTATTTTGCTGTTTTCTTTATTTTCGTATACTTTTAATATACCTAATAGAATACAATAAGTTATTTAAAGAAAGATAAGCAAAATTAAATATGATAAATGAAGAGGCTGTTAAAGATTCTTTTAAGAAAATAAAGAGTGAGATGCACTATCTTGCATCAGAAATATTCTCAATTAAGAACCAGATTCAAGAGCTCAATGATCTTATTTCTCAGATAAATCTAATAAATACTCAATTTAATCAATCCAGCACATCTGCAACAGACACACAGCAAATAGAAGAAAATCCAGCAGATAATACCTATTATAATGCTGAATTAAGCCTTAATTCCCAAAGTTCCATAGGAAATGAAGGGGTTCCAGCAGACAGACAACAGACAGACAGCAGACAAATTATTGGGGGAACGCCTGAAAAAAAGGCCCCAATGGAACTAGATGAATCTCAAAACATATCTCATCTTATAGATAGCCTAAAAAATGATCTAAAGCAAAAGTTCAGGAGCCTTACTAAACAGGAATTCCTTGTTTTCTCTTTAGTATATTCTCTTACAGAGGAGAGTGGCGAGGCAAGCTACAAAGAGATAGCTCTTCGATCTAAACTTACAGAGAGCTCAATTAGAGATTATATCTCGAGGCTGGAACATAAAGGAATTCCTCTTATCAAGGAGAAAAAGAACAACAGGCTCGTTGTTATTAAGGTCCCAAAAGAGCTTAGGGACATAGCTGCCCTCGATAGTCTAGTTAAGCTCAATAAGAACTAGTTAGTAATTAATGAAAATCGTTTAACCGAATATCTATTAAGGAGTATTCCTGCCCCAATAAGCAAGTTCTTAGACTCTTCAATTTTTTGTTATATTGCTGAATTAGGCCCTATTTCCTCTTTTTAGTGTATCCCTCTTTTTTACCTCAATTTGAATTTTTTTCAGCGCTTTTTTACTCAACTACGACTCTCACTCACTTTTACCTATTTTTTGATTTTTTTTGCCATTTCACTATTTTTTCTCTTATTTTCTAGCTCTCACGAACTCTCACTTTTTCCTTTTTTAGTGTTTTTTATAGCTAAAATAAGGGATTGTACGAACCTTTTTCCCATATAAACCCTCTCTTTTGCTTATTTTAGGCCATTTTTTTACCTATGTTTATATGGTATTTTCCTCAATTTCTTCACTATTTTTTCTCTTAATTCTAGCTCTATTCTTCATCTGTCTGATCAAACTTTCCTTTATTTTTGGGGCAATATAATATCTCTTTTTTCCATTATTTTCAAGTTGTTCTAAAATCAAATCAGCACTTTTGCTTTTTATGCTGTTCAATTGTCCGCGAACAGTCGCTTTGCTTTTTCCCAGCAAAACAGAAATATCATCGCAGCTTAATTTTAATTCTGAATTCAAAACAATCCAAACAATTGTTCTTTCACTAGCACTTAAATTCTTCAAAAAATTGTTAAAAACTGATGTTTGAACACCTGTTTGAACACCTGTTTGAACACCTTCAACAGCTGTTTGTTTATAAACAGCTGTTTGTCGTTGTTTAAACACCTTGCCATATTTTGATGTTTCAAAGAAAGAAATGAAACCTTTTATATCGTCGACATCTGCCTTAATTTTGAGAATTTCTTCAAACAGCTGTTTAAATTGATCCTCGTGTTTACCCCGATGGGTGTTTAAATGGCCAATCCACACACTAATCTTGTCAATATCATCACGAACAGAATCAAAAGAACTAGCAATTTCATCCTTTAACTTATCCTCTTTCTTTTTTCCAAACCACAAAAAACCCATATAATTTATATTTTTTCTTGTTTTTAAATCTTTCTGAAAAATAGAGAAAAAACACAAAAATCGGAGCTCTCTTGAAAGATAAGGAAAAAAATATAAACTCAAACTTCCTAAAAAATCATGGTGGCAACAGTAATATATATCTCTGCAATTCTGACCATAATAATTGGCATTTTGATTTTGATTTGGCCAAAATTGATTAGAATAGGCTTAGGAATATACTTGATTTTGGTAGGTATTTTATCGCTTCTCGGAACTTTAATCTAAAGAAGAAAGAGGAGATAAAAATAACAAGTTTTTTCTTAGTTAAAACTTCGCTAAATCTTCTGCTCAAAGCGCAGAACTTTTAGCATGAAGGAAATTCTGAAAAATTTAAAAAAAGATCAAAAAATTGTGCAAAAAATCACCATAAAGATTAAAAAGCAGAGGATTATGGACTAAAATGGCCAAAACAAGACGAAAAGCAGAAAAAGCATCGAGAGATAAAAAACCAAGAGTCTACTTTACATTCTTCAGACCATATAGTCCAAATCTTGCCACCGCAAAAGAGGCAGCGATAGTTGGGATACTGGCCCGTTATGTGAGAAATGATTTGAACCGTAGAAAGACACATCCCGGTTACCCCTTCAATACAAGGGTTGCATATAAACCTAAAGAAGATATTGAAGAAAACCAATTAGGTGTTACTAACAAACCACGGGTAGAAGGATTAATAGAAATGGTTCAATTAGTTTTTAGATACTGTAATGGAAGAGTTCTTTCAGAAAGACTGCCAGGTTATTTCTTTGCAAATGTTTCAGATTTAGAGGAGTTTGGGCAACTACCAAAAAGAACAAGAGATAGTCTAAGAGAAGAAGTTGAAAGACACTACAGATCTCATGATTCTCTAGATCTATTAATATTTGGAGTCAAATCTTCTGCGCGTCGCTAGAAACTTTTAGCATGAGTAAAAAATAGGCCAAAAATCTCAAAAAACAACCAAAAACTTCACTTAATCAGTATTAAGTGAACCCCCAAATTCTCATCTTTTCCACAAAAAAACATAATATTTATAAATAAGGTTCGTTTTAATCTTTATGAAAAAAGAGGATGTTGATAGTTATTTAGAAAAAGTCTCTACAGAGATTAAACTTAGAGGTCTAAGCAAAAGGACAATAGAGATATATTCCTTCTTTTTAAAAAAATATTTAGAAAGTTTAAATGTTCCTGCAGAACAAGCAACAAGACAAGATGTTAATAATTTTTTAGCAAGTCTTGTTGATATCTATAAAAATCGAACAAGAGCTCTTGCAACATCTTCAATTCGATTTTTGTACAAAGAAATTTTAGATAAACCTGAAATAATTATCAAAATCAAAAATCCTAAAAAGCAGGAGGTTCTTCCAACAATCCTGACAAAAGAAGAAGTTCAAAATCTTATTAATTCAGTTAAAAGTCAAAAGTCAAAATTAATCATTCTTTTTTTATATGCCACTGGAATAAGGGTTTCAGAATTAACCAGCTTAAAAATTAATGATCTTGACCTCCAGTATAGTAATGGGATAGTTCATGGCAAAGGGGGCAAGCAAAGACAAATTTACTTATCTAAGAACCTTGTCGAAGAACTAAAATTGTATTTTAACAATAAACAAGAAAAAGAAGGAAATATCCAAAGTAATACCTCTCAGAGCCCCTATCTTTTTCCCAGCCATAAAGACCCCCAATTTCCATTAACTGTAAGAAACATCCAAAAAATAATCAAAGTTGCAACAAAAAAAGCAGGAATCAGCAAAAAAGTAACACCACATACTTTAAGACATTCTTTTGCAACACATCACCTTCAATCAGGCACAGATATAAGAAAAATTCAGATGTTGCTTGGGCACGCAAGAATAGACACGACCCAGATATACACTAATCTTTCAAATAAAGATCTAGAAACTCTGAAAAATCCTGCAGATGATTTAGATTTTTCAGTTAAAGAAGAAGAACAAGTAAAAATAGAAGAAATAGAGGATAAACATGAAAAGTTAATTTAAGAATCAAGCGAAAACTTCTTCTTTTTCAGGTTTAACTAAAGCAGCTTCTGATAATTTCATATCAATTGCAAACAATGCTTTAGCAATAGGATTATCTAAGTTTAATTTGTATAATCCACTTTTGCCAATTTTTCTTGTCTTGATAACAATTCCCTGTTTGATTAATCCAGGGATAATATCTATTAAAGTAGTATAAGCAACACTACTTTCTTTTGCAATTTGTGTCAAAGAGAAATCCATTGCAAAATTATCCAGTAAAAAATCCAAGATTCTTATCTTAGGAGTATCTCCAAGATATTTCAATAAAAATGATTCTTCTTTTTCCATACAATTACTAATTAACTAAGTATTTAAATCTTTCTATTTTCGTATTTTCTTTATTTATTTCATAATTAAATTACATAAACAACAACCTTTATATATATGTTACAATTTAGATAGGCATTAAAAGAAGCGATAGAATGGCAGAATATAATTTACTTAAGGCAAATCTTTTGTTTAAACTATACAGAAAAGGAAAATGGGGCGGAGCCCACACACCAATAAGGAATTTGTTCCATCTTTTAGATCAATCTAGTATAAAAGAATCTAAAAAAGCATTAAGAGAATTAATCAATATGGGCTTGGTTCTTATCAAGCCATCAACAGGCGAAGAACACATTAGTCTGAATTCACATAAAAGCAAAGAAATTAAGGATTTTATTCTAAATGTTCTAAAAATTGATCCTAAATTATTAGAATAGGCCCACAAGATACATTATCCGTATTGCACTTTTCCAAGAAAAAGATGATGTTTTTAGCCTATTGGATAAGATTTGACGATATCTAAAAATTCATCTAGATTATCAGTAATTCTGCGTATAGACTCAACAACTTGAAAAATATCTGTAGACTCTTCAATAACATTTCTTCTTGTTTCTCCAGGCAACCAAATCTCCCCACCCAAAAACCAGGAATTTAATCTAGGTTGCTTGTTTCTCCATTCTTCTCCAGTAAGGCCTTCAAGACCTGCCCACCCATACAGTTTTAAATTAACTAAAAAGTTATCATAAGCGCCTTTAAAAGCGTCTGAAAATCCAAAAAGAAATGTTTGTTTTTTAATTTGATCAAGACGAAGATATTCTGCGGTTATGCTTTCTAAAGGCGCTCCCTGGGTTCCTCGAATGTAATTTTCTGCTGGTATATCTCCAGAAATTTCTCTAAGGGCATTTTGTGGGCTAGGGGTCTGTTGTGGATTACTAATTTTCAAACAAAGGTGTTCTTCTAATAGTCTATGATGGTTTGAAGTTCCAAAAACCTTGTGCATATTTGTAGAGTTCACATAAATAAGTGCAGGAGGTTTATTTGAAGATAAATCTGCTAACCAATCTCCCCCTTGGGATGAATCTTGATTTTGTTTTCCTATGTTTTCTTTTGGTGGCATGTTAATAGTTTCAAGAAAGATTAGGGGTTTTTCTATTTTTAAAGATTTCTGTGATTTTTTACTTTGGCAGATGAATACAGATTATATCTTTAGGTCTAATATTTGTTCCAAATGTTTCGTAAACATATTCAACAGCAAGGTGCGTTTCTCTTGCTACCATTGCCCTATTTTCTTTAATTTTTTCTTTATTTTCTCCAGTTAGTTCTAATGGATTTTCACGATTTGTATAATAACCCCATATCTGGTATGCAACTGCTTCTTCAACACATTTATGGCCTTGAGTAGTAAAATAAAGCATTTGTAAACTGCCTTTATCTGTTCGGCAAACACTATAGCCTGAGCCTGGAAAAGATGAAGGCTCTTGATTTGGTTTAGAATACCTGCCACAACCAGAAAAAGTAAATAATACTGCACTTGCAGCAGCAGCAACAATTAAAGCGATTAATCCTTTATGTTTCATATATTCTAGAAACTCAGGTATTTTTAAGTTTTATTGTGATTTTTGGTGATTTTTGAGAAGTGTGCTTTAAAAGAAAAAGTCTAAAAGCTGTAATAAAAAACCAAGGCCCAATAAAACCAAAAATACAAACAATTTCTTTTCTTCTTTAGATATCTTAACTTCTTTAAGTCCTTTCTTGGTTTGATCGTAACGATATACTCTGCGCCTTTGTTCATCATCTGGATATTCAATTATCTGAAAAGATTTGGGTTTTCCAAAATTTATTAGAGTATCAAAAGCAAAATAAAAAGAACCTCCAAAACTCAAAATTAATCCGATTAAAGTTAAAATCATTTTTTATTTTTCTTATCTTATCAGGAGTTTTATCATTTCACTTATAGGGCCACAAATACCAATAACTTTTAAAATTGCCCAAATAATAAATAAAACTATTGATAAAGGTAAAAAAGCAACAAATCCTCGTGTTTCAGTTCTTGTAAAAAAAGCTTCGCCAAAAAACAGCCATATCGCACCAAAAATCGCAACTAAAATAAGAATTTTATCACAATAATTTTGCGATAACAACCCCCAAAAAAGTAAGATTATTAAGAGTATAAGAATTATCCAAGCGAAGATAGTTTCTGCTTGTCCTTTCTTATTCATTTTTTAAAACTTTTTTTAACTCCTTAAAACAAAAATCACACAAAGGAATTTCAGCTTGAGGAGAAGAGTATATGCCTTTAATTAAGATATTGTATTTAGCAGAGTGGCCCCTACAAACACATTGTTCGGAAATTGAATTACATTTAATTTCTACTCTACTCATTCAAAATCCAATAATAACTTATATTTAAACCTATCGCTTGGTACTAAGCACTTGGTAGTGGTAAGAAATATTTATAAATCCTTTTTTGTTAAGTAAATTATGAAAAAAGAGGACGAAGAAAACAATTCTCCATTTGCAAGAGAAAGTGAAACACATGAAAGAATTCATTCTCATCTTAAAGCACATCCAAGAGGATTAACAACACAAGAAATAGAACAGCAAACAGGAATTTCTAGAAAAGCAGTTGAAAAACATCTTCAAATGCTTTTATTTTCTAATGATATTTATATGAAACAACTTGGAAGTACAAGGGTTTATTATCCAAATCATAGGTATCATCATATAGATTTTAAATATTTTGATGTTGGCAAAAAAAGATTTTATATAGATTTAATTGAAAATGATTATGGTAAGTCTGTTCTTGTACAGCAAAAAATCAAGGAAAAAGACAAATGGATTACAAAAGGAAGTATCTTTATTCCAATAAATGCAACACAACAATTCTTAAAAAGCTTTAGCGATATAATAAACTCTAAGAGATTAAAAGATGAAATTAAAAAGGAGAAAGAAAATGGGAACAGAACATAAAATAATCTTAGGTGATGCTCTAAAAGTGTTAAAGAAAATTCCAGATAATTCTGTTGATCTGGTGTTTGCTGATCCACCTTACAACATGTCTAAGAAAAAAGGACTTGGTTGGGCTTATAGCAAACATGTAACTATGCAGCAAGAATGGGATATGTTCTCTAAAGATGACTTTTTTAAGTTCAATAAAGAATGGATAGCAGAATGTTTAAGAGTTTTGAAACATGGTGGCAGTTTATGGATTTCTGGCAGTTTTCACAATATTTATCAAATTGGTTTTATCCTCCAACAACTACACCCAGAAATTAAAATAAATAATAGCATTGTTTGGTTTAAACCAAATGCTCAACCCAACATAACCTGCAGATTTTTTACAGAAAGTACAGAGCATTTAATTTGGGCTACAAAGAATGGAGATAAGAAGAAATGGAAATTTAATTATCAATTTACTAAAGATCATATTTTAGATAACATAAATCCAGAAGGGAAACAAACTAGGAATGTTTGGAGTATTCCCCTAACTCCTAAAAATGAGAAATGGGCAGGAGCACATCCAACACAAAAACCATTTGAATTATTAAGACGAATCATTCTAAGTTCTACAGATGAAGGTGATACGGTTCTTGATCCTTTTGTAGGTTCTGGCACAACATCAGTAGTTGCTAAGTATTATGGCAGAAATTCAATAGGGATCGAAGTAGATAAAAAATATCAAGATATAATCAAAAAAAGATTAGAAAAATCACAAAAAACTGCTTCTGGAGAAGAAGCAGAGGTTATCTTTGAGGATTTTAAAGATTAATTCATATACCAAAGAGGTTTGAGATTACTTTCACATTTTTTATGTTTTTTATTCTCTTTATAAGTATATTTTGTTATTGGTGGTTGCCCATTACATACACTCATACATAAATTATCTATCTCTTTAGGGTTATCAATAAATTCTCTAATCCAACCCTGAAAAAACAGATTGGCAGGTTCAAAATAACTTTCTTTATTATATGCATACTCTTGTTCAATAAGAAATAATTGTGCCAAAACTCCAATAATAAGTAAATCATTAAGATAATGCTCAAACTTTTCTTTTGACAGTTTAGCAAGTTCCTTTTCTGGGTTCGATCCATAAAAAATATTGTCAAAAGCAAGTAATAAGTCTCTCTTTAAATCTTGTCTGCTTCTAACTCGGAGGTTTAAGTCAAGCATAACTCTAAGGTGATTTGGTCTAAATTCTCTTTCACCTTCTTTTAGCCATACCTGAAAATTCTTGTTTATATCATATCCTTTAAATCTTGGTGAAAGTATTGATGGCCTAAATAGCTGAACTTCTATGCCCTCTTTCTTAAATATAGTTTCCTTTTTATCAAAAGGCAGGTTTATCACGATCTTAAGCATTTCTGATTTAAGCATAAAACATTAAGAAACCCCAACTTTTTAAAAGGATCCTTGCCTAGTCTCTTCATGGCAATAATGGGTAGAACCAAAAGAGCAAATGCGCAGAGATGGAATGCTATTAATAAGCAAAGAGAAAAAGAAAATGATTGTGAACCTAAAAAAGAAGAAAAAAAGATTTCTAAAGGGGAAATGGGGAAATTAATTCAAATAATAAGGGAAGCGGCAGCAAAAAAGTCTGATTAGCCATTTTTCGCCCCCTCACACCACGCGCAACCCTTCGCAGGACACTCCCCATTCAAAAGATCTAGGGCCTCTTTCCAAACTCGCTCTACTATCTTTACATTGACTTCCATCTTAATAAGATTTGTATTGAATAAGACTTCTCCTGTCTCTAAAACTCCTAGTTTTTATTCTTTTCTAAATCTTTTTTTATTTTTTGGATCTTTTCTTTTAAGTCCGGAAGATCTTTTTTGATAATATTCCAAACTATGTTCAAATCGACTCCAAAATAATGGTGAATCATTTTATCCCTTGTTCCTACAATCTCTTTCCAAGGTATTGAAGAATATTTTTCTTTTAAATTATCTGAAATATTTTTTATTGCTTCACCTATAATCTCTATCTCTCTTACAATTGCACTCTGTTTCATCCTATTTGAAATTAATTCTTCCTTGTCCATATTTTTAGAAAATTCATCTATTGCATTGATACTTTCTAAAATATGTTTAATAAATATTACATCTTCTTTATTATTCATATTATCCTCACTTCCTGACTTAAAATCTTATCTTTAAGATAAGGGCTTATTCCATTATAGCTTACTAAATCTACTTTTCTTTTTAATGCTTTTTCAAGTTCAAATTGAACTCCAACAAACTGCAAACCCATCCCCTTAGGGGGCTGTATTAAAATATCAATATCACTATTTTTTTTCTGTTCTCCCTTTACGTAACTTCCAAATATTCCTGCTTTTTTTATTTTATTTTTTTTTAAAATTTTAATTATTTTCGGTTTTATTTTTTCTATGACACTTTTCTTTGCATCTTTCTTTAATTTATTTTTTAGAAGCACTTTATCTGCTTTTTTTTCTTTTTCAGCTAATTCCTTATCAAACAAGTCAACACCCAAATATTTTCTTTTTTTTGAAACTTTATTTCCTTTTCTAACAGAGATAACTCTATAATAATATTTTTTTTTATTTCTCTTCTGTATTTCAGTATATACCATGTTGTGTGTATGTCTACATTGTTTATAAATCTTTCTGTAGACATATAAGCGAAGGGCATAAAAAATAGTTTGCTATATTATTTTAATCAATTATGAAAAATTGTGAAGAAATAACTACTATTCTTCCTCTTTCTCCTCCTTAAACTCCTCCCAAACTTTTTATTTTTCTCCTTTTCCTTCACACCACTCACACCCCTTCTTAGGACACTCTCCATTCAAAAGCTCAAGGGCCTCTTTCCAAACCTTTTCTACTATTTTTATATTGACTTCCATCTTAATGAGATTTGTATTGAACAAGACTTCCCCTGTCTCTAAAACCTCTTTTGGATGATAGAATAATAGGAAAAAATGATCCCCTGTTTCAAATCCGTTTTTTTGTAATAAGAAATTATAGATATTCTGCTGCAACCTATAGTGCTCTGCAGTATCTTCTTTTAATGGAAAGCCCCGAGTCTTATAATCTAAAACAAATAACTTGTTTCCATCAACTAATATATTATCAACAGCCCCATGCAAAACATTTTCTTGTTCATCTGTCCAGGTAATTCCCTTAAAATTATTTCTCCATTTATCTAATAACTCTTTGTTGTTGAATAACTTCATGTTCTTGCAATGAACATGCTCTCTGATTTCAGGAGGCAAAGTCCCTTGTTCAGCAAACTTGTCAAAATGTTTTTTTAAAACTCCATCCATGCCACTTGGAAGACTTGGAAAAATCCCTAAAGGTCTTTTCCAAACTTCATGTTGTGTAAGCCAGAAACATCTTGGGCACTCTTTCATCAAGTTTAGTGTGCTTGGGGATAATTTGTATGTTTGTGGCATTTTGTATAAAAAGGCTAGAGAATTGGATGTTTTAAGAGTTTCTATTCTAAGAACCACAGAACTAATTGTAGACTAATACTTCTTGTCTGGGTGTTTTATGCCCCAAGTCCAAAGTAAGAGGGATTTGAACATTGACCTCTTTATCTTCTTTCTTGAATGTTATCATAAGTAAAACATAAACATGATTGGTTTTATAGTTTACAGACATTTTCATGCTTTTAATGTTCTTCAAGATGTTTTTGTCTATTCCTAAGTTCTCACTCGCATCCATAATCTCTATACCACAAACAAGATTTTCATGATTTACATCTAAAACAAAATCCCCTATATCTATAGAAGCTTTTACTTTCTCCTCATTCGATATAAAGAGTATATCGCTATTTTCATCGTAATCTATTGTTTTAATTGGTTTTGCCATTTTCTATTGCTATTCCAAGCACTTATAACTTTTAAACCTTTTGGATTTATTTCAATGATAATTTCACTAATGATAATCAAAGAGTATTTTTTGCTCATCTTAAACCATAGCTTAAACATATCTTTTTCTTTTCCTCTTTCAATTTTTTCTAATTTATTAGTTTGAGATAGAAAACTTCGAATCATGCTTTCATTTATGGGTCTTTCTTTAGTCCTTTTATAAAAATGAGGATCAAAAAGAACATCATTTTGATTTAATTCTTCAAGAAAACTTTTAACCTCATTTAATTCCATTTCGCATTCCTATTTTCTATAAGAAGACTATTATTTCAATTCTTTTAAGAGTTTCGTTTTCCGATTCTTTAAAACAAAAGGCAAAGTTTTTAAGTTTGTAACTCTCTAATTTTATTTGAAAATGTTGCGAGCGACATCAAAAGTAAGAGAAATAGCAGAACGAATGGAAAAGTATAGATGGGATATCCCGCGCCAGATAGAATATATGAAACAGGACCCTAGTACTTATGCTGATTGTCACACTCTAAGGCAGTATAGAGGGCTGATTTTTGAACTGGCTGCACAAGATGTCTTAAGGGGCCTTTCTTTTGATCCAGAAGCTCAAATGGAGCCAATTACTGGGGATCATCCAGATTACTGGGAAACTTTTGGCAGGGGCACTTCTAAAAAATTCGGGCCTGTTTGCTTGTCTGGAAAAGCCATGCTAACAAGAAAACGAGAGTATGATTCAGTTGTTAATATTGCAGGCACACCTACTGTATTTGAAGCCACTCTTTCAACTAGGAGGGTTCAAGAACTCGCAAACCCAACTAAAATTATAACTCGCCTACAGCCCCTTGAACATAGATTAAATCAAGAGGTCGCTTATGTTATTGTCACCATAGCTGATTCATTTGCAGGCACAAATCCTGAATCACGCGATATAAGGCGCAGTGTCTATGATTTCATGAATAAGGGTGGGGTGATAGTTAGAGCTCCATTCAGTTGCAGAGACTTTAAAGAAGAGGTCACTGGGCGCGTAATAGAATCTGCTTTTCCTGTTCATTTCGAGTCTTCTGCTCCTACCCCTGTGTATTCTTGGATGTTTGTGAGAATCGGAAAGTCTGGGAGGAAGTCAAATGGTACGTATACGCCCCACAAATCAAGAGAGACAGACGCTCATGTGAGAAGGTTTTTAAAATCAGAAGGAAAAAGACTTGGTCTTGTTTAAGGCTTTCGCCCATATTCCCCCTCCTTATTTTTCAGAACTCTGTGATTTTTATTCTCTATTCATTGCGGGCACCGTGATTCTTTTTCGATTTTGCGCTCAGTCGCCCACGGTTGTTTTTTATCTTCTTTCCTGATAATGCTTAACTACAAAATCTAAGCCCTTTCTGATGCTTGGAATTAAAGAACGAGCATGATCTTTTATGAAATTTGCAGTAGATTCTCCAATACCGCTATAATATGCTGCAACAAATGCTTTTCCTGCCTCATATTTCATAAGAACATGATCTCTAAATTCTCTAAGAACATCAACTTGTGGGGCATTTATATTATTATAAGCCACTGTGGCAACAAAGCAGATGCCTTTTCTTGGTATAGCTGGAGGACCATTAGATTCTGCAGGACCAATCTCCTTAAGGCCTCCCATCAAATTTTTATTATCAAATCTCATGTTTCTATCTGGCCTTTAGACTTTTTAAGGATTATTGCTTTCTATTATAATATAAAATCCTTTCGCCTCCTTCGCTCGGCTGATTCTTTTAAGAAACAGAAAACGAAATATTTAAATCTCTAAAAAACATATATAAAACATAGGGAAACAGACCCTGACGAAACCTATGCTTGACATAGTTAGTAGGATTGACTGGCCTACTTACCCTATGTGTTCTAGGAATTTAGACAGATGATTTTACCATGTGGTTTAGAAATTCCAGGATTTTTAAGTTTTTGGTGATTTTTTGGATGATGAAGAACATAAATTATTTAAAGAAGTTCGCATAATCTCACATATGAAAAAGAGAAAAATGAAGAAAATGAAAAAAAAGTGGGTACATCACTCCTTTAAAAAATATAATCCTAATTTTCCAAAGTGGTTTGCTCAAGAAAAAAATAAATTAAAAAAGGTTCTTGGAAAAATTAAAAATGCAAAAATTGAGCACATTGGAAGCACAGCTGTTCCAGGGCTTGGAGGCAAAGGCATAGTAGATATTGCGATTTTTTTGCCAAGACAAGGGATAGATGCAGCAAAAAAGAAGATATCTAGTCAGGGATATAAAGAGTGGCCTGTTCCTAAAAAACTGAATTTTTTTTCTTTTAAAAAATTTTATGGTCCAGAAACCTCCCTAAGCAAAGTTTTCCATATTCATATAACTGCAGATAAAAAAGTATTTGAAAAAATGTTTGTCTTTAGGGATTATCTAAGAGAGCGTCCAGATATTTCAGAGAAGTATGCAAAACTTAAGAAAAAAGCATCTAAAATATGCAAGGGCAGCTTTATAGCCTATAGGAAATTGAAAAATCCATTTATCAAATCCATTATTAAAAAAGCTGAGAAAAATTAAAAGCCCTATCGATGGTCCGATGAATAAAGAGATTTCTGAAAAAGATAATTAAAAATAATCTTTAAAATTTTCTCGGATTTCATCAAAACTCTGTTCTGAAAGGTCAAAATTTCTCTGAGGCCCAGTATTATTAAGGTCTTCAAGAAGCTCAAAAAATTCGTCTTTATCAATTGGGTCAAGATGAAATTCTTTGCATACTTCTTTTATCTCTTGGATTATTCTGTCTGCATCTTCTTTTTCATGGACAATTCTCTCTGCTTCAAAATAATCCAATCCTGTTGTTTTTACAAGCGCGAATTCAGTGTCTTTATAATTAAAAATATAAGCCTTTGTAGCAATTGTGACCCCATGGTTCCATTCTAACAATTTGAGCATTTCAACTGCTTTTTCAAAGTCACTAGTTTGTATTGGGATAAGAATCTCTTCTCTGCCTTCGCATCCGCTAAGTTTTCCGTATTTTAAAACTAATTCGGGTTTTTTATTTGTAATCCTTATCCTAAGGTCAACTAATTCATTTTCAACATCTTCCCTAAGCGGCCTAGCCCCTTTTCTTAGAAAAAGCATAGTAAATCTATCCTTCTCCTTAACAAACTGGACGTCCTTATCTTTTCTAAATTTTTCAAGAGTTTCTTCAAAGTTCTCCACTCTTCCACGGACTTCCACTTCAATCATAAGAGTTTCAAGTGATTATACTATTAAAATTTTCGCTTTATTTTCAAGAAACAGTTATACCCCGCTTTAAGCAAAAGCAGCCAAACCTGTTAAAACAGCTGCAAATGCAACCCATAGAAGATAGGGCACTAGCATCCAGGCTGCTTTCTTGTCAATTCTCCATGAAAGAATAAGCATGAATATAATAGATATCTCCATGGCAATTATTTCAATAAAAGCAAACAAAGGATTTTTTAAAGTAAAGAACAAAAGACTCCATACTATATTAAAGATAAAATTAAATCCATAAATCCAGACAATTCTTGGCTTATCATCCTCTTTTGCATTTGTCCAGGTAAAATACAAAGCCAAGGCAATAAGTACAAAGAGAATTGTCCATGCAATTGGAAAAACAAAATTCGGCGGCGTTATACTTGGTTTAATCTGCTGATACCAAGCAGAGCCAGTTCCCTGGCTAGTAAATATACCCCCAAGATAAGCCACAAAAATAACAATGATGAAAGATATAAGAAATACTTTCCAGTTGAACTTCTTTTTCTTTGATTTTATCTTTGTAATCTTCTTTTTAACTGATTTCTTTTTTCTCACCATTTTTTACCTCTTTTAATAGACATAATACCAAAACTCTAACTTCTTTTAAATAGTTCGTTTACTAAAGGGTTTTTATAAAAAGTAAATTAAAATAAAATTTAAATTAATACTTCTTTATTCCTTCTTAAACAAGAAATAAATAGTATATAGTGCAGCCACACCCACTAGGATGTAGACTATTGTTGAAACAACAGAACCCACTCCAAAGATAGCATCAACAAGGTTCCAATTAAAAATTCCAACTAATCCCCAGTTTAGACCGCCTATAATCACAAGGATTAAAGCAATCCAATCTACAGAAACTGTATTCGTACCTAACAAAGAAAAGCAAGCTAAAGACGCTCACCAATTGGAAGAAATGTTTACAGTTAATGAACCAGAACCAGAAACGGAAACAGAAACAGAAAC
>CAYPSK010000002.1:0-55770 GCA_964413705.1 Candidatus Woesearchaeota archaeon
CGTTCTTTGGTACGATTATTTAATAAATGGGGGTTTATAAATGTGCGCAAGGAAGATAAGAACGGACCCGACAGGATTTGAACCTGCGACCCCTTGCTATCTTTTTTAGAGATTTCTCTCCAGGGTCTCTTTTTTAAAGAGAGCCTTTAGAAGGCAAGTGCTCTATCCAAACTGAGCTACGAGTCCATCCTAAAAATTAGAATTAGAAACTTTTAAATTTAACCTTTATCTCCTTTTAATATCAAAGATGATAGACTCACACTGCCACCTCGAACAGAAAGAACTTTACAATAGGCTTGAAAAGCTTATTCCAAAATGGAAGCAAGAGCTTAAACACATTATTTCAAGCTGTGCTCATCCTCAAGACCTTGACAAGACCCTTGAGATATATGAAAAATATCATCCTTTTGTCAAGATTTGCATAGGTCTTCATCCTGAATTTATAAAAGAGCTAAAAGAGGAAGATGTTGAGAGAGTAATAGGATTTATCAAAGAGCATAAAGATGATATTTCAGCAATAGGCGAGATAGGCCTAGATTATCACTGGATTAAAGAGCCAGAATGGCAACAAAAGCAAAAGACCCTATTCAAGAGGTTTATTGAATTATCTAAACAATTAAACTTACCTCTCATTATCCATTCCTGGGATTCAACCCAAGATGCAATTGATATTCTTGAACAACATGGTATGAAAGGTAAGAAAGTCCTGATGCACTTGCTTCAGGATAAATCTGTTATTTCAAAAATAATAGAAAATAATTGGTATATCTCAATAGGCCCAAGCATAACAAAGTCAAAAACCATCAAGAAGATTGCCCGAGACATCCCCCTAAACAGAATCTTGCTAGAAACAGATTCTCCCTGGTTTAAGCAGGAAGAGCAAGGCCAGGAATTTGGCGAGCCAATCAATGTAAAAATTGCTTGTGAAAAGATTGCTGAAATAAAAAAGATTTCAGTTCAAGAAGTTGAAAATCAAACCGATGAGAATGCAGGAGAATTCTTTAGATTATGAAGAGATTATAGTCTATATCCATCTGGAATTGGTTTTTTATCAAAGTAAAATAATCCTGTCTCATCCTGCGCAAATCTTCCTCTTGCGATATTCTCAAGAGTTGCAGGAAAAATTAACCAGTCTCCGACTTTTTTTAGATTCCCTTGGTTTTCTTTTTCAGCACTTTGGAGCATAGCTTCATTTGTAGGATCAAAACCCTCTGGGAGAACAACCTCCATTGGTCCTGATCTCATCAACAATCTCCCGTAGTCAACTTTTTCCTCAATAAGATGTGTTGACGAGCATATTCTTTTCTCTCCAGCAAGAATAGCATCTCGAACAGCGTGGTCTCCTACATATCTTCTTCTTCCTTGTTTGTCTCTGCTTGATAAGTCAGCAGGATGGACATTCACTCCAAGTAAAGCGCTAATCAGAGGTTCTGTTGCAATGCTCATGTATCCGGCAAAAGCTGCAACATGCACGTCAAATAGACCGAGTTGATGTATGAGATCCCTATCAAATTCCTCCCTGATCCCTAGTTGTTCTTCATATTTGGCCTTCAATTTTTTATCTTCCGGATCTAGATCGAGTTTATCCTTTAATCTTCTAAGGTTCTTTCTTTTCTTTCCCCTTCTTTCATAAAATCTTCTTATGCCTATAGCCAAGACTGGAATATCATAGTCTTGGCCTATCTGCCCAGCGTTGGATTCTGTAGTGTCTGTAAAGACTACAGCGACATGGAATGGACTTTTTCCAGGTTCTTGGCTCAATGCATGTTCATGCTCAATGATCTTAACCAGATTAGAGCCTGTTCCAGAAATTAATCCAGCAACCCTCATCTGTCCAGTAGAAGGATCATATAATGGTTCCAGTATTGTCATTTTTTTGTTAGAAGTGCTTTATCAGCAATATCTGATCTATAAGTTAAAACATCTCTTCCACCATTAAGTTTCTTGGTTTCTTCAGCAATATGAACTGTAGCAGCGTAAGCTTTTTTTTGCGCATCTGCAATACCTTTTGGAGAGTAAGATGTAACTCCGAGAACTCTTCCTCCGCTAGTTACTAGAGAACCCTCGTTGTTAATTGCAGTCCCTGCATGAAAAACTACAGTATCTTCTTCTTTTGAAATTTTTTCAAGTCCCCCTATTTTGAATCCTTTTTGGATTTGCCCGGGATATCCGTTAGAAATAAGAACAACAGTGCATGCAGCGCCTGGGTTGACTTCCATTAAAGATTCATTAAGTGTCCCATTAAGAGAAGCCATAATCGGCCTATACAATCCATGCTTGAGCATCATGACCAATGGTTGTGTTTCAGGATCGCCAAGTCTGCAATTATACTCTAAAATTTTTAGCCCTTTATCAACATCATCAATAACAGCAGCGTATAAGAACCCCTTATAGCTAACCCTTCTATCTCGCATAAATTGGACAGCAGGAGTCATCATAGTATCTGCAACATGCTTGACTATTTCTGCATTTGCGATTGGCGCAGGCCCATATGCTCCCATCCCCCCTGTGTTTGGCCCTTCATCATTAACAAGCAATCTCTTATGATCTTGAATTGGAATTGGAAATGGAAACACTCTGTTCCCATCTGAAATCCCGAAAACTGAAAATTCTTGTCCAAATAATCTTTCAGCAACCAGAACAGACCCATCTTTGCCATATTTACCAAGAAATTCAGGCAATGCTCTAAGAGCATCATCAGCACTATCAAAAACACTGACTCCCTTTCCACCAGTCAGGCCTCTGGCCTTAAGGACAACTCCCCTGTCTGTTGATAATTCTTTTATTGCATCATCAGCAGAAGATAGATTACTGCATGGAATAGATCTTGCCTGCGGAATTCCACATGCATTCATGACCTCAAAAGAATAAAATTTATCTGCCTCGATTGCGGCTCCAAAAGATGTTGGGCCAAATATCTTCTTGAAACCTTCTCTGTGAGAATAATCGACAATGCCATCAACCAAAGGTTGTTCTGGCCCTACGACAATAAGTTCAAGTGGTTCATTTTGGGCAAATTCAAGAAGTCTGGGAAAATTTGCTTGCCTTTCTTCAGATGTTTCTCCTTTGGTGATGTCAATATTAAATCTATATTCGCTGCCACCATTTCCAGGAAGACACAAAACAGAATGCCCTTCTTTTTTTAATGACCAGGCAATTGCTTCCTCTCTTCCTCCGCCTCCAATGACTGCAATTTGTGCCATTTTAATAAATTAAATTGTTCTGCAGTTTAAAAGGATTATTATATTTTATTATATAGTTGAAGTGTCATATCCCTAAAGAAATAGTTTTTTTCAGTACTCTTTCAGCGTCTCCAAGATAATATTATATACATCTGGGTAAAGGTAGGGGTTTGTTAGTTTTGTATGCAAAACCTGCCCAGAACAATCTCCCTGTATGATTGAGTTATTTGCTCGCGATAGTCTGGAACTTTTTACAAGAACAATACCATCTCCATCTCCGTTTAGCATTTTGCATCCAGAGCCGATTATTGCATAAGTTGGTATATTTGATTCATATGTATTAAGTTCCTTCATAAATGTACTATTAGCATTCATATCAGCACACTCTTTTTTTCCTCCGATTACTGGGCAGAGTTCAGCTATATCCCCATATATTCCATTATTTGGGGTTCCTAACAAGATCATCTTATAAATACCCCTCTCTCCATAAATTTGTGTATATCTTCTAGAAACTAAACCCCCCATACTATATGCAACAATTATTACTTTTGGCCTCCCAGTCTTATACTTTACAATATCAATTAATCTCTTTAATCTTATGGCATAATCTGTTATGTCCTCATCTTTTGTCTGAACTTCAACATACTCCCCAGAATCATTTTTTGTGTCAAGGTAGTAACTTACCTTGAAAGTCATAGGAACATTCATCTCTCCAAGTATTCCGGGATTTTCTTCTTTTGAATTGATTGAGATTGCACCGGCATTTACAAAACCTTTTTCTTCAAGTTTATTCTGTATCTTGTTCTGTTCATCAAGATTATACTCTGCAGAAGCATATTTGCTGATATCATGTCCATGAACAAAGATAATTGGAAAATCAGAAGGATCATTCCTGCATGATTCAAGAATACAGCACTCTTTGCATTTATTTAGTATACAGCATTTATTCTTTGGTTCAACAAAGGATACGCCTAAGGAAAACTCAGTTTTATTCAGGTCTATTAAGGTCAAGTTTACATCATGAATTATAGTATAATCCCCTATTGGCAAGAAAGTGAAGTTTTCAGTTTGATTTTTAAAATCAAGATATAGCTCAAAGGTTTTAATCATGATTGGCTCTACCAATGCCTTTTTGTTATTGATAGAGTCTCTTTTATAGATAATATCTAAAAGAGAATTGAATTCAATTATAGTATTATTGATTTCTGAACCTCTTGAAAAATTTGTCTTATTCAAGGATAAGGCTTCTCTCATCTCCACCAAAATGTTCCTGATTAAGAAGATGTTGTTAATCAAGTGATTATACTCAGATATATTTTGGTACATGCTTAAGTTAGATATTAAAAATTCCTGTTCAAAATCTGAAAAAAACACAGAGTATTGGTTAATGCTGTCATTAAGCTGATAATAATCTTGCTTATTCCATAAATTCCTCAGATCATAAAGAAATTCATCTAAATTTTGAATAATCTCCTTTAGATTTTTATTTTCCCCTAGGGCATTATCCACAATGGTTGTTTTATTCATTTCGTAGAGACTCTCTTCAAAGTAATTGATTTCAGAGTGCCAGTTATTTAGCTTATTAAGAATATTATCTAAATGGTCTAAAGCATCGCTTTTTAATAATCTCTCTTCGTCATTTAAGTCATAGTTTAATGTTATCAATATATTTCTATAAGAAGTTCTTCCAGAAGTTTGGCAGATCTCAGTATATATCCCTTTTCATTCAAGGTCAAATCTATAAATCTCTTGGCCTTTTCCAAGCCTATTTGATTCAAGTTCAAAGGTTTTTGTCTGAGCCAGTGAGCTCAAAGTAAATTTTTCTTCCTTGATACTTTTATTGCTGCTTAAATCTAAAAAATCATAGCTGCACTTTGCCTGGCATAAAGCGCTTCCTTTCAAAGATATAGTAAACTCAAGATTTTCTTTCTGCCCATGCTCAAGATAAAAATTTTGCTTATTTGCATCTACCTTAATCAATATGTCTTTTCCAAAAAGTGAATTAAATAAAGGAATTATCTTTGGCGTAATAAAAATAAAAGCAAAGACGAGCACAATAAATATAACAAAGAAAAAGAAGACACCCCATCTTTTAGACTTGTTTTTCTTGGAATACTTATTTTGCATTATCCTTCTTATGCGCTCCTCCTCCTCTTTTGGTATTTTTTCCATTTTTCCTCTTTTTGATGTTTAATGAGCGAGATTAATTAAATATAAAAACCTAACCATCCTAATTAAAATGAAAAATATGCAAGAAGTAAAAGAAAAAAGAGTGCATAAATGCTAATTAAAGCACATAAAAGTTCTAAATAAACAATACGGAAAAATAAAATGAATACAGCCCAGACAATAATGATTGTGATTTTGGCTATTTCCGGCTTTCCTCTAGGTATCTTTCTCTCAAACCATATAAAAGAAGAGCTTAAACAAGGAAAGCCATTTTTTGTTATAATCCTGATTCTCTCGATTATTGGCATGATTCTAAGCCTGATTTTTGCAAAATCAGATACTCTTGTTTTTCTTCTGTCAGCTCTTGTCTTTGTCTTTTTGATGTTTTTAGTATGTTTCCTAAAAGCTAGATGAAGGAAGAAGATAAAACCAAAGCCTTTTAATCTCTTTTTTCCCTCTATTTTTATGTTATATCTAATTGGTTTAGGCTTGGATTTGAAAGACATCTCAATTAGAGCTCTTGAGATAATAAAGAAAAGCGAAAAAATTTATCTTGAATCCTATACAACCACTTTTCCGTATAATATTCAAGAACTTGAGAAGTTAATTGGCAAAAAGGTTATCATATCCAAAAGAGAAATATTTGAGAATAAATTAAATGAACTTATAAATCAAGCAAAGCGCAAAGACATTGCGGTCTTGATATACGGAGATCCTTTAGCAGCAACAACACATATCACAATAATCAGGGAAGCAGAAAAAGCCAAGGTCCAACTCGAGATTATCCATAATAACTCCATCTTTAATGTCATAAGCGAAACAGGATTACAATTATATAAATTCGGCAAAACAACAAGCCTACCAAAGTGGCAAGAGAATTACAAGCCTACTTCTTTCTTTGAGATAATTAAAGAAAATCTTTCAATCAAGGCCCACACTTTAATTCTTGTTGATCCTGGTTTATCATTAAAAGATGCTCTGAAACAAATTGAAGAGTCAGACGAAGAACATCTGCTTAAAGATAAAGAGATAATCATCGCTTCAAGACTTGGAACCACCGAAGCAAAGATAATAAGAGGAAAGATTAAACAACTTGCCTCAAAGAAAATAGACGAACCCTTCTCAGTTATAGTTCCCGGAGAGTTGCATTTCTCAGAAGAATAAGATTATAATCTTGGAACAGGCGCGTTCATCAAAACAAAACCACCCGCTATTTTCTTGCCAGCAAAAGCTTCATTTAAGGATGCCCAATATTTGCGATAGTGTTCATATCTTTCTTTCCCAAATTCATCAAAGCGAATGAAAAAAGAATAATGCTTGTCTTCTGGATTACAAACTTTTCCAATCCTTTCTGGTCTATTTTCGGTTGTACTATTATCACTATAATAAAGAATTCCAGTTTTTGCATCAATTGAAAAACCAGGCGGAAGATTATTCACCAGATTATGCAAACCCCTAAGTTTCCCCATTATCCTTGATTATCAAGGCTCCTTTTCTATATATATTTTTCTGAAGAATAAAGAGAATTTATGAAAAGTGTGCACTAAACCACAATAATCCTTATAAAGTTGTTTCTTGATAGATAAAAATGGGTGGAGAAAAGACTGTTTCACAATGTTCAGAAAATCAAGGCATTGCAGAATTAAGTAATATTACTGCTGGCGAGTATCAAGATGCAAAAGCATGGCTATTTTATATTCTAAAAAATCATGAATGTGAAAGAGTTCTAAGTGCTTTAAATATATTTAATGGATTAGAAGTTATGATCGGCTCTAGAAGAGTTTCTATGACAACAATAGCTGCTGGTTCAAGCCTCTACCCTGGCAAGATTCCTATGGCAAAATTCCCTTTAGAGAAAGGTACTAGTAGTGTGTGGAATCCAAATCAGGCAGAGATTGCCAGGGCGATGGTCCCATACAAAGATATAGACTTATTCTTACTTGCAGACGATTGTGCTACTCAAGAAGATATAGAACAAGGAAAGCGCATTTCAGAAGATCCTAGGGAATTTATTATCGATTTACTTAAGACCAGGGTTAATGCGCCAGAGCATGTTTATTTTGTTACAAGATACAAAAGCCAGGCAGAGGTTATTGATTGTAAAGGAACTGATGCTACACAAAGCTATAAGCAAGATAGGGGCAGTCGCATTGTTCCTGTAACGGTATCTGTTTTTACAGGCGATGAAGATTTTTACAAAAGAAGACCCTTCTGTAGAGATGATATAGTTGTTCCTCCAGAAGATACTGGAAGATTCTTTCCCCCTGCAGAGAAGTTCATTGATTATAATAGGGCCATTGGTTCAAGATTCCTGGTCCTAAGCAGACAGAGAATGCCTCCAGAAACACAAAGAGCACTCTGAGCATATTTATTTTTTCACCATGATTTCTATGACATCGCCATTCTTCAAAACATGATCTTTGCCTACAGCAACTTTCTTCTTTACATCAATCGCCTTGACAAATCCATTTCCTATGTCTGTATGAACTCTAAATGCAAAATCAAGAGTTGTTGAGCCAGGTGGCATTAAATAACAATCTGGCAAGATATTCCCTTTGCTGTCAGCCAACTTATTAAGTCCGCCTGGAAAGATATAAACATATTTTAGATAATCAAAAACAGCAGAATTAAGAGTTTGCTGAACTCCAGTATTTTTCCATTTGCCCAGGATTCTATTTTTTACAAACTCTAGGGCCTTTTTCCTTCTTTCATCAAGCTTTTCTTCATGAATGATTTTAAAATCAGAATCTCCAGGAATATATTCAATAAGCTCTGATCTTGAAGCTTCTCTCAAAGCTAATTCAGATTCAGCAGAGCACGGCACAATCAAAAGTTCAGGAAATTTATTCTTGGCTTTCTTGAAATTTTCATCAAATTCAGGCCTATCAGACTTATTAGCAGCTATAATCATCGGCTTGCTCTGTCTTCTCAGCTCTCTTGCGAATTCGAATAATCTAGATTCTTGCCACACAGATGGTTTTTCTTCTTTAATATCAATTCCAAGTTTTTTCAAAACACCCCTTATCATTTCCTCTGTAACTTTTAAACCAGAAAATTGTTTTGCAACAGCTTTCTCAAATTCAGAATGTTCAACTTCAATTTTTCTGATAAATGTTCTCCAGACTTTTTTTAGAATTCCTAAGTACCAGTAGTCCAATTCTTCTTCAAGAAAAAGAATATCCTCACAAGGGTCTCGCATGCCAGCAGAGCAGGGCTTTCCTTCACAATCAGTCAAGCCAGCCATATCAACAACATGAATCAATAAATCAGCATTGCTTAAATCATCTAAAAATTGATTTCCCAAGCCCTTTCCTTCATGCGCTCCAGGAACCAAGCCAGCAACATCTAGCAATTCAACAGGAACAAATCTCTGTCCTTTAATGCAGAATCCCTCTCGTGGATTGCACTTTACTTTAAAAAAAGTTTCAATACACTCAATTCTTACATATCCTATTCCATGATTTGGGGCAATTGTGATAAAGGGTCTATTGCCTATTTCAACAGCACCAAGGGTGCATGCCTTAAAGAAGGTACTTTTTCCCACATTAGGTTTGCCCACTATTCCCAATAACATTTTAGACTCCGTAAATCCAATTTAATTGATTTTTATCTAATAATGGGATTTTTCTTTTATTTAAAGATTATCACAAACTTTATACCCCCCCTATAGATAAATTTATCTATCACCATAGATAAATTTATCTATCCCTATAGACATAATTATCTATGATTGAAAATATTATCTCAACACTTCCAAGAAATAAAGAATCAATTTACAAAGGGTTTTGTAATTGCAGAAAACTAAAAAAATATATTGTGGTTCCGGAAAAAGAATTTGTTTCATTTGTTGAAGAGAGGTGTTTCGAATGATATTTCCAATTTCGAAAGCAAAATATAAGATTATAAAATCTATATACGAAAATCCAAACATACGGATTTCTGAACTCTTAAAGATAAATAAAATTTCTCAAAAGTCCGGATATTTATATATAAATGAACTTTTAGACGCGCATATAATTTCTCAGAAGATAGACAAGCCATTAAGGTTATTAAAACCAGATTTCAATGAAGCGGGGAAAATGGTTTTTTCATTGGTTGAGGAAGAGAAAAAACTGCATTTTTTTGAGAGGCATAAAGAGTTAAAAGGGCCATTTTTTCAATTTGAGAAAGAAACTTCCAATTTCATTACGTGTGCCTTAATTTTTGGCTCTTTTTCAAGATCAAGTGAAAATAAAGAGAGTGATGTAGATATAATGATAATTACTGAAAACCAAGAAAATAAAAAGATTGAGAAAGCAGTTGAGAAATGTTTTATCACTCTTAAAAACAAACCCTCTATTCGGCTTGTTACAAAAGATAATTTTATCGATTCACTTGAAAAAGAAGATGAATTTGCAAAACAAATACTAAAAGATTATATAATCATCATTAATTCATCAGGTTGGATAAACCTGATATCAAAATCAAAAAAATGAGTATAATATAATGAAAAAAAATGGAATCTAAATTTTTAAAAACCTCAAATTCCTCTGTTTTTAGAGGAAAAAGATGGAAAAAAAGGAAAGAAAAGGCACAACAAGAATTATTCTTTTCTTAATAGCTTTACTACTAATTTTTTTAATCCCCTATTTTAGTGAGGCAACACAATATCCCTGTAACAGTAGAAGTGATTGCAATGACAAAATTCGTGAAGCAGAAGGGGGGGATGAAGTTATCCTAACTCAAGATATTGAGGTAAATTATTGGATTTACATTGACACAAAAACAAATTTCATATTCAATTGCAATGGGAGCCTAATAGATTCAACAGTCGCACCTGATCCAGCAATATGGATTAGAGCAGGAAACACAGTCAAATTAAGAAATTGTATCCTAGATGGCAAGCATGTTGGTTCGAAAGGAATTTTCATATCAAATGGTGCTGAAAATGTTTTTATTGAGAATTCTGAAATCAGGGGTTTTACATATAGGGGTATTGATCATGGGGGAAATGGTGGCACAGGAAAGCTAGTAGTAACTAATAGTTATATACATGACAATGATGATGCAGGAATTCTGATTCATAATAATCAAGCTCATGCCGAAATATATGGTACAATGATAATAAATAATAAAATAGGAGTTTATTATGACTCAGGAGTATCTGGAAAAATAATAAACTCTACTCTTGCTAAAAACACCCAGAATGATTTGAAGGCTCGAATCACATTAGATTGTCAGAGCACTTATTGCGAGATGGACCAGCAGTGTTCCTTTTGTGCAAAGAGAAGGGCAGATCCCTTGCCGGATTTATGGGCTGGATGTATACAAAAAGATAAAAGTTATGTCGGTTGCCAGAGATACTCATGGGATAGAGGATTTAATTTCAAAATTCCAACCATTAATTTTTGTGCAGCAATGCCAGATGCTTGTTACCAAAAACCAGAGTACTCGAAATTTTGTAAATCAGAAGATATACATTCAGTTTTTGATTGTGCGGGCTGTGGTGGCAATAATCAAGTTGACTTTTGTGGCAGCGGAATATGTTTTGGAACATCTGGATACGCATATTGTAAAAACTGTAAAATAGATCATATAGGGGTGAGTCCGGTCTTGCCCGAATGCTGGATTTCTGAAAATCAGGAGTATGTTTGTAATGAAAACAGCAAAATTAATATTAGTCTAAAAACAGGATACCAAAATGAATGCAATTCCATAAAATGCATTAAAGTGTATTTAAGCTCACCTAAAACAAAAAGGCTAGTGATATCAAAAAGAATTTGTTTTAACACAGTTGGTCAATCGACAGACATCAACACCTCATTTTTTGTGAATTCGTCCTACTTCTCAAGTCCAGAAGTAAGACGCTTATTCGATCCAAAGTATAATCCTTGGAATATAACCCAAATTTATATTTATAACACCACAGATAACTATGTTCAGTTCATAGGAAGATCTACTAGTCTTGGTTTTAATAGTTTGCCTATTAATTTCAGCGAGGCTCAAGCTCCTCCGGGTCCTGAATGTGAGATTAAGAGCGCATTCGTTGACACAAAATTTTGCACGGGCATGCCCCAGCCAGATGGAACAAAAAAATGTTTTGAGGGAGATAAGATTAATATAAGCATTACAATTAATGATCTCTGTTATAGATCTATCCTTAAAGAGATAAAAGTTGATTTAAGCGAAGAGTCTGGCGAAGAGTGGGGATTGCCCATCACCGGATATGCTATTTTTGAAGGATGTTCTATGACCCTGGGTGCACCAGATTCAGGCGCACTACGCTGTGGGGTGTATGGGACAGATAAAATATGTTGGGGGTATGCAACACTTAGTGATGTAAGCCCAGAGTGTTTTAATAAACCACTAAACGCAAGCTATGTAGCAGTATATAACCAAAGCGGTTTTGTGCAAGACAATGTTGGATTTTTCGGAAATATTACAATAATCAAGCCAGCATGCAACATAGTCAGTGCGCAAATAATTCCAAACTGTAATGGTGTCTGCGATATTGGAGAAGAAATTACATTAAACATCGCTGTTGAAGATAAAGACAAATGCAAAAATGTGAGTAAAATGGAGATTCTCGGAGGAAATGGTGCAGGATGGATAGGAACAGCTTTTGTTATTCTTGGCTTGGCAACAGGAGGTGGTTCTGAATGTTCGATTACTATGGAAAATTCAGGCAGCATAAGAGCGTATAACCAAAACCTTCCGGGCATCAGTAATGGATTTTATACCTCTACTTGGACAATCAAGGAAATAAAACCAGAATGCAATGGGCAAAAAATTACTGCAAGCACAGCGAAACTCTACAATGCAAGTGGAATAATTGGTTCCCTATCTGGCACCGGAGTTGAAGGTTCATTCACCTTTACATATCGTGACTTGAACAAGCCAATGCAGGCAATAATCAATACTACTCCTAACTTAGAAGGTATTCTTAATCCTCTTTTAGATATAAAATTAGAACAATTAAGCATAGGGGACATTAAACAATGGAACTGGTCCTACAAATCTGTAGAATCGCAGAAATGGACTCTATATAAAAAAGATGGGCAGATGAATACTACTATAAAATTTTCTGAGCCCCCACGAAATATAAAAATTGGAAACTATGAAATCAATCTAAGTGTCTGGAATGAGACAATGTGGGATTCAACAAAAGTTAAAATTCGTTTACTTTCTCCTGGCCATGGTCCACTAGCAGTAATTTCTGTTCCCTCTGATAATCAGGTGTTTACTTCAAGGACAGTTCCCTTTGATGGCGACCTAAGTGAGTGGCCAGAATATGTGGATTTATTCAACATGACTTGGATTTTCTCAGATACAAAAAACAAAACAGTTAATGCAAGTGTATCAAAAACAATGACCTATAGGTATGATAAAAGTCTTGCAAGCCCAAATTCCTTTAAAATCAAGTTAAATGCAAGCGGTGGAAATAAATATACAATAGATATAGTTAATTTTTACATCGGAGTATGTGATGAAGGATCCTCAAAAAATCCAAGATATATTTTCGCAGGTGAGTGTGGTTCAGACAAACCAAATTGGTGTGACCCAAGCACATGCGACTCAATAACAAAGACCTGCGAGTTTACACCAAGCTGTACACTATGTGGTTGTATTGGTGGCAAGACTTGCAACATGGCACAAGGTACATGCGTAGCTGCTCAAACCATGCAAACCTGCGGGGACAAGAGCAGTGGAACTTGTGAGAATGATAACCCCCCTGGTTGTTATCTAGACAAGGAAGAAAATCCAGATAAATGCAAATCATGTTATAGTTATGGCCAGAGAACAATAACATCGTGCAGCAACTATAGCAATCCTGAATCTTGTGGCAATGATAAATGTCAGTTAGGCATAAGTGGTTCAGATGCACTTCTTATGCTAGGACAAAGAAAACTTATTTTGGGAGAGGAGTATGAGGTAATCAAAACCCAGTGTTCATGGAATTTAGGAACAACATCTTGCACACTAAATGCAACATGGTCCCCAGCACAATCAAATAATAATCCAGTTCCTCAAAATGTTCAGTGCATATATTCAACACTAATTGGTTCATGTGGAAGCTGCAATGCAGGAATATTTCAAGGAAAATTAATTAAGTATACTCTGGTTTCAGGCACTCAAGAAAACTGTGGCGGCTCGTATGAATCCTGTGCAAGATGTGGTTTTACACAAGAAAGGCTTCCTTTCTTTTCAGTTTGGCAAATCATTCCAGTCATATTTTTGATAGTGATGTACTATTTTGTTGTATCAAAAAAGAAGCGCATGAAGTAATAAAATAAAAAGATGCCACGTGCTGAAGCACAAAATTGTGGCACAAACATGCAATCTTATAAAAAATAAAAATAAAAAAGAGGAAAAAATGAAAAAAGAAATATTTATCTTATTTATCATGCTGGGTATTCTGGCACTTCCTTTATTCTTTAACCTCTCTTCTGCAACAATAACAAAAGGAACTCCTTTTTTCAATCTTTCATCATCAATCTGTGGTCCAAGCCAGCCAATTGAGGGTTTTGTTAACTTCTCTTTAAATAATCAGGACTCTGATATAAAGATTTCTGTTAATTCAAGTTCCTTTCTGAAATCTTTGAAATTAATTGATTTTCTTAAAAAAAGCAGTGCTGTCTTTACATGCAATCCATCATCCTGCCTGCCGATATACAGTTTTGTTTCAGGTTCAGAGCAAGAAAGCAAGAATTTCGATTTAGAGAACTCTGATAAACTTCTTGGAATAAAAATTCAGGGCCTGAATAATGTTGAAATCAAGAACCTGAGTTTCATAATCAGAGGTTCAAGCAACCAGGAATTTACATGTTCTGAGAGTTTTGTTAGACTAGATGTTCTTGATGATGATGCAATAAATTATGAATACACCAGCCCCAATGAAAATAATAATTGCACTGACTTTACAAATTCTTGTTTCTCCATGAGCAATACAGTTGACTTTGACCTTGATTCAAATCCAAAATGTGAAAAGATTTTCATAGAAAAGACAGGCAAAGTAGACATAGGCGCGTATGTTACTCTTTCATCAGGAGATCCAAGTCAGTTAGTGATGACACTCTATGATCCAAAGACAGCAAAGAAATATAATTGCACTATTGGAGAAACTGAGGGGGTGTTAACTGGTTTTAATTTCTGTTCAATAAACTCAGAGAATAATCCAAACTTTTTTATTGATGAGGCAAGAGACGTCTATGTATGTATTTCAAATCAAGGAACAGGCCTTTATTCCATAAAAGGAGAATCAGATTATCCTTGTGGCTTTCTAGGAAGCCCAGAGAGTTTCAATGGGAACTTTTTATTTGACTATCCTATTTATATAAGATACTATGGCTTTTCTCCTATCAGGGGAGGAGAAGAAATTTTATTTTGGGATTCTAACTTCAGATCAGAGACATCTGAATCACTTATGGCCTATATTCAAGATTATATTAATTCAAGATACTCTGGAAATTGCTTGTCAGGATGTATAATTCCTATAAATTTTATTGCTAATGGAAAACAAAGCTTGGTTATATCTGACTTAGAACTCAAGTTTACAAGTAATCCAGGAGGACCAGCAACTATTAGGACATTTTGGGATATCACTAAGACACCAGTCAGCGTTACAATGCCAAACTCAGTCTTCTCACTAAATGCATTTAATATCTCTGCGCCCTCAGCAATGGGAGATTATAAATTTATCCTAACTCTAGGAACATCTTCATCAATTCCTTTTAAAGTCTCAAATGTTCCGATTATTCAATCACTCACTCCTTTATTTATCTCCCCTAATAAACCAACAACATTCTATGCCAGTGTTCAACAATTTCAAAATCCTATTTCAAATTATACCTGGGATTGGGGAGATGGCTCTCAAGAAACAACCCTAGTTCCAAGTGCAAGCCACACATATTCTGAGGGTTCTTTTACACTGACACTAAAAGTCATAGATTCTTCAAGCTTAATGGGCATTAGGTCCTTTTTAATAAATACAACAATCACAAAACAAGCTCTTAATCAAACTTATCTTGAGAAGAAGCAGGCATATCAATCTTTGGCATCACTAGGGGACTCCTGGTATCTTGATTTATTAATTAATAAAACCCTAGTAAATAGCTCCCTAAATGAGGTAGCAACTCTGCTCGAGACATCAAATGACTTATTTTTGATAAAAGGAAAACTTGATTTGATAATGGTTCCAGTATCTCTAAATGACACCCAAGTTCTCCCAGAATCAAACTATTACCCAAATGTTGAATCAGTCAGCTTTGATAAATTATCTGAACTTGGTGCAGGGCAGTATGATTCTTATTACAAAGAGGGCATGTTGAATGAGTTATTGCTCTGGCAGGACCAAGTTACTCTAAAACTTAGTGGAAGAGTCAAGCAAGTTGTTTTTGATGATTCATCAACTCAAGAAATAACTCTCTTGACAATAAGAATTATTCCGCCTGTCTCAGAAGAAGTTTATTTTATCTATGACCTGCCTGCCTCCTTGAACAAGGCCCAGATTATGGTAAAAGAGAACATAGCCTTTTTAGACCTAGGTTCTTCGATTGGCGCAAAGTTTTCAGAAGATGAAACTATAAATATCGCTCTCCCAATAAAACAATCACTAGCTCAGCAGACATTCTATGTCTCGCCATCATTATCAATTTTAGTAAAGGAACAAGATTCAGTAAATCCTACAAGCAAGCCAAGCCTAGTTCTCCCAATTATTGTTTTAGTGATTATATTCCTGGCTTTGGTTGTTCTTCTATTTTTAATTTGGAAAAAGAAATTGCTAGGTTCTGGTTCAAAGTCAAAATCCTCTGCATCTAACTCAGAAGATTTATTTGCAAACCCTTCTGATTTGATGAGCTTAATAAGCTATATTCAGACTAGCCAACAAGAAGGAAAAAATAAAAAGATAATAGAAAAGGAACTTCTAGACAGCGGATGGACAAAAGCCCAGATAAAGTATGCCTATGAGAACATGGGCACAGATATTTCCTCATTCAGTATTCAATGAAAATTAACTTATCGCTGCGCAATAGCGCACAACGTTGCGATAAATAGACAATATACATTAAGAGAGTTCTTTAATATTTACTTTCTCAATAGAAGTTGTATCTTTGTCGGGTCTTTCTTAATATCTCTTACGATTGTTGCAGGCCCAACAATAGTTATCGCATCCCTATTTCCAGTAAGAGCAGATGCGAACTTCTCTCTCATTGACTGGAAAACAGAAAGTCCCTTGGCTTCAGGAAGAAAACTGACAAGTTCAATTCCCTTGAATTTTGAAGATTTTCCTATTTTCTTCATAGTTTCCTCAATCAAGTCAGCTTCTTCTTCTGGTTCGAGTTTTCCCTGAATTAATATGATTTTGTCTTCTGAAACAATATCCAAGAGTTTTTTGACTCTCTTGTAGCTAGTTAGATACGCTACCTCTGCAAATGGAACAAACTGAATTGTTATATCTTTCATCATTTTTTCTCTTTTTTTTTTGGGTTTAAGTCTTTTTAATTAATCCGAATAATGAATCATAAAATTCTTCTATATTTTTTCCTTGTTTTGCAGATATCCCGACAACACCATACTCTGGAAATGCGGCCTCAATTTTCTTTGCATCTGCTCCTTTTAAATCAATTTTATTTGCAGCGATTAAAACAGGAATTTTCCTGGCAACAAGATTGCCGATGATTGTTACATTGACTTGGCTATAAGGATTTTTTGTTGAATCCAGGACAACAACAACTGCATCAACATCATCAAGCCATTTGATAGATTCTATGACTCCTCGCGTTGCTTCTTTTGCTCTTGATTTAGCTGCTTTCATATTTAATCCAAAGTGCATGAAATCTTCATAATCTATCTTTGTAGCTATGCCTGGCGTATCAATAATCTTAAAAACAGCTTCCTTGCCTTTATGCGTAACATTGACTTTTTCTTTAAACTGAACATTTCTTGTTTCATGAGGAACTTTAGAAACACTCCCAAGTTCTTCTCCTAAGAAATCAATGCATATCTTATTTGCTAGGGTTGTTTTTCCTGCATTCGGCGGACCATAGAATCCGATTTTTACATTTTTCTTTGTATTGAATATGCCAGAGAATATCCTCCTAAAAAATTTTGCTAAAGCTGATTTTTTATTACTTTCTTTGCTCATTTTTTGTCCCTATTTTTTTTGCCTCTGTTTAATTTAATTTAAAATTTGAGGAATATTTAAATCTTGCGCATCGCAGGTTTAAAAGAATTCTAAGCGCACGAGTGTAAAATGAAGCGCACAAATCTTTATTTTTGAGAGGATCTTTTCTATATCGATAGTAGTTCATGCGGATTAGTGAAAAACCTCGTTATTTATCTGTAATTTTGTTACTGGGCACTGGTTAAATGCACACCAATTTCATTTAGATAATCCTAAAAACATTTATATATCTTTTCACCTTTGCGTGATTGCCAAGAAGGAGATAAGTTAAAAATCATAGTGTTCTGAGCAAGACTGCCTCAGCACAAAACCTGTCTTGCTAAGAATTAAATTATATATGGGTTTGATTAAAACATGCCAAATAGATGTGTTAGATGTGGAAAGATATATCAGAATGCAGCTCCAGAGATTTTAACTGGATGTACTTGTGGTTCTCATTATTTCTTCTTCTTTAAAGAAGATGATATCAATTTATTTGAGCAGACAGATGCCTTGACAAACCAAGAACGTGAGGAGATTCTAGAAGATGTCAAGGGAATTGTTGGAGAAGAGCCAGACAAACCAGTTATTCTGAACTTAGAATCTATAAGGATAAAAAAACCAGGGAAATTTGAGATAGACCTAGTTAGTTTATTTAAAGGTGAGCCAGTAATCTATAAGCTTGAAGATGGAAAATATATCATAGATCTTGCCTCAACATTCATGCTGAGCAAGCACAAAGTTGAACCTGAAAGAGTTCCAATTCCAGACACAGAATTGATGAAACAAGTAAAGAAAGAACAGGAAAAAGAATCCAGCGAGTTTGATTTTGAAGATGTCGGGCAAATCAAGACTGAAAAAGAGGAAAAAGGAGATAAAGAGAAAGTGCACTAATGCAAACTAAATCGCATAAAGAATTATTCTAGTCAATATTTTTATCTTAACTATCAGCCCATATAGTCTAGATTTCTCTGAACTTTCAGGTCCTTGGCCTCATTGACTTTACCCATCAAATCTTTCAACTTAACTTCCATTTCCTTTGCCTTATTCATCAAAGGGTCAGTATCAAGTTTTAAGTTCAAGTATTTATCCAAAGAATCTACAAGCTTCGCAGCAGCTTTATTATCAGGCATCTGAGAGTGTGCCTCGACAAACAAGCAGGACAATGGTGTTGAAGCTTTCATCAATAATGCCCCTGTAACCCCCATGATTATTCCCTCCTCTAAAGGGAGAATTTTTAATTTATTCATCCTGTCTCCACAGCTTTTTGTCTTTGAAAAGAAGAATACTTTTGGCTCTTTGCTGACTATTTGTGAATTAACTCCCTCTAAACCTATAATCTCTTTTATCTTCAATTGTTTTGCAAGTTCATTGACGGTTTCAGCTATTTCCCACTCAAGTCCATCAACAGGAGTTACAGCCTGCACAATAACCAAGTTTGTCTTTTTATCATAAAATATTCCTAAAGGATTTATTACTTGGCCTTTATGTATTGCCGCTATAGGCTGAATCTTGTCAGAACTTATCATGCCAATCTGCTTTGCATTAAGATGTTTAATCAAAAACTCAGTAGCTATCGTTGAGACAAAACCAAACCCCGGGAAGCCCTCAATCATTATAGGTTTTGTTGTCGGTTTTTCTGTCAACTCGATTTTAAGCATTTTTCACCTTTTTAATATAGAATATATGCGCTCGTCTTTTTAAATCTTTCTTAAATTCTAACAGAAATTCCAGTTTCTTTTAATTCAAAGCAAAGAAATTGCAGATTCATATAGGCAGTATTTCAAGATTTTATGGAAAGCATCAAAATAAAGAGCCGAAAGATTTAAATACACATATATATCTAATAGTTATAAGTTGATAATTAAAAGTAATCAATAAGTAAATATCCCAAACCCTACTAAAAATGAAACAAATATTACAAAAACCTGAACACTGGCCCACATTGAACACAGTAATAATGGTAGAGAAAACTCTAAAGAAAATGAATGAAAGTGTGGTTAAAGTGTCAGACTTAAAAAGAAAACTTCCAAGGCAGGTTAATCATAATACTCTATTATTAATTCTCAAATATCTTGAACAGAGTAATAAAATCTTAGTAACACTAAGCGGAATAACCTGGATTCACAATACAAATTCAAATCTGAGAAAAGCCCTCAATAAAGGCCTTGAAATCTAGAATCTTATTAAAATGAAAACAGTCAAGGTAATTTTATCGCCAGAAGCTGAAAACGTTTATAAATATCTAAATAGGCCTTATAAAGATAAATCCCCATTTTGGCGAGCCAATCTCCAAAGAAAAAATTCCAGATGAATACAAGTCAAAATATGGTGTAACTAACTTATTCTGGTTAGACTTGCCTTTGTTTTGGAGGATGCTTTACACTTTAGTTGATGGTGGGACGAATATAGAGGTTGTAGCATTTGTCCTGGATATAATGGATCACAAATTATACAATAAAAAATTGGGGTATGCTAAAAAATGAAAGTAACATTTTTTAAATCTCCCTAACATGGATTATTCATGGATTTTGAGCAAAAAATAAAAGAGGCGATTGGAAAAGTAATGGATGTTAGCACAGGAGACATTTCTCTCCAGAAGCCAAAAGGAGGAGAAAACTTTGGTGATTATGCTTTTCCCTGTTTCCCTTTTGTGAAGATATATGAAAAAAATCCTGTACAGATAGCAGAAGACCTTAAAAACAAGCTCGATAAATTAAAGATAAAAGAAATAATAAAAATTGAAGCAATTGGCGGTTATATCAATTTTTTCATAGACAAAGAATCTCTGACTAGGTCATTATTAGGGAATATAAACAAACCATTTATCCCTAAGGACAAGGAAACAATTTTGGTTGAGAGTCCAGGCCCAAATACAAACAAACCCTTACATGTTGGCCATATAAGAAATTTGTTTATAGGTGATTCAATAGCAAGAATCTTTGATTTCACAGGAAACAAGGTCAAAATAGTTGATGTTGTCAATGACCGAGGAATTCATATTTGCAAGTCAATGTTAGCATATCAAAAATGGGGTAAAAATTTAACTCCTGAGAAAGCAAAGAAAAAATCAGACCACTTTGTCGGAGATTTTTATGTTTTGTTCTCCAAAAAAGCCAGTGAAAAACCTGAATTGGAGAAAGAGGCTCAAGAAATACTGAAAAAATGGGAAGCAGGGGACAAAGAGACTCTAGCTTTGTGGAAAAAAATGAACTCTTGGGCCCTTGATGGTATGCAAGAAACCTATAAGCTCCTTAATTTTAAGCATGACAAACAATATTTTGAATCTCAAACATATAAAAAAGGCCGAGAAATTGTTCTTGAAGGTGTCAAGAAAGGCTTATTCAAGAAAAAGGGTGATGGCTCAGTTTCAATAGACCTTGGAGAATTAGGAGAAAAAGTTCTTCTGAGGGCAGATGGTACAACTGTTTACATAACTCAAGACTTGTATATGATTGAGGCAAGATACAAAGATTATAATTTTGATAAGATGTTTTATGTTGTAGCCAATGAACAGAACTATCATTTTCAGGTGCTTTTCAAAATTCTAGGGATTCTTGGAAAAAAATGGGCAAAAAATTGTTATCATGTAAGTTATGGCATGGTCAATCTTCCATCAGGAAAGATAAAATCAAGAGAAGGAACAACAGCTGATGCTGATGACCTTATTCAAGATCTTATAGAAGATGCAAAATCAGAACTGAAAAAAAGACATAAACTCTCAAAGAAAGAACTTGACTTAAGAGCCCTAGCAATTGCACTAGCAGCTCTTAAGTTTGCTTTGCTTAAAGTCGATATAAAGAAAGACATGATATTCAATAAGCAAGAGGCCCTAGATTTCGAAGGTTTTTCAGGGCCATATCTTCAGTATAGTTATGCTCGAGCAAACAGCATCCTTAAAAAGACAAAGACAAGAGTAAAATCAAATTCATCTTTTAAAGACCTTGAGGAAGCTGAAATATCTCTTGTTAAGAAACTTTCAGAATTCCAAAATATACTTGAGAGAGCAAAAAAAGAGATTAAACCAGACATTATGGCCCTGTATTCCTATGAGCTCTCAAAGGTCTTTAATAATTTCTATCATAATTGTCCTGTCTCACAAATTAAAGATGTTGGAATAAAATTAAGAAGAATAGAAATTGTTCAGGCATTTAAGAACATAATTTCTATATGCTTGAACCTTATTGGTATAGAAACCCTTGAGGAAATGTAGATCCAACAGGTCTTGATCTTACAACAGGGCATGATTCAATCATAGAGTCAATCACTGCCAAAATCTGGGTTTCATCAAAAACTCTTTTTCCTGCGTCATCTTTTAAAATCATAAGCCACGTTTTATACAATGGGGCCTCTCTTTCCTCAGGAGGAACTTGATCTGCAATAACAATCCGGGGAATATTCCTATACCTTCTATCTCTAAAAGTAGTGTTGCAGAAAGCAATAGGCGACATTCCTCTCAAAGAATTTGCCCATACAACCATTAAATCATAATCTGCTTTTGGTAATTGGTTCAAAGCATCATCACAATCTTTTGTTGTATCAAGAGAGTATGTTCTTCTTAATTGTTCAGCTAGGGGGTCTGTTTCACTTGGATTATCTGATATTAAAAGAATTCTAGATCTAGTCTCAAGGTTTGTCATTTTATTAATTACCAATCGTATTTAAAAAGATTTATATGTTAAAAATCACACATCTAAAAAATGACAAACAACAACCTTATTTACATTGAAACCTATGGGTGCTCAGCTAATCAGAATAATACTGAGATTATGAAAGGCTTGCTTCTAAGTCATGGTTTTAATGTAGTTGAAACAGAGGCTCTTGCAGACATAATAATCTTAAATACCTGTGTTGTTAAAGAGCCGACAATCAAAAAAATAGAAGATAGAATAAAAAATATTGTAGAAAAAAATAAAAAACTCATCATAACAGGTTGTATGCCCGAAGTTCTAGAGAAAAAATTGACAAGGCTCTGCCCAAGAGCCTCGATAGTCGGAATAAATCATATAAAAGAGATCTCAAACATAGTCAAGAAGTTGATTGAAGGCGAACAAGTCAAGATTCTTGAAAAAAGTAATGAAATCAAGCTTTGCACACCAAAGACAAGGCTAAAGAATGTGGTTGGAATAACCCAAATCGCTCAAGGCTGTCTTGGTTCATGCGCATACTGTTATACGCGGCTTGCAAAAGGCTCTCTTTTTTCATATCCTGAAGACAAAATTCTAAAGAACATCGAGCAAGACATAGCTGCAGGATGCAAAGAGATTTGGCTTACAAGTCAAGACAATGCTTCCTATGGTCTTGATTTTAAAGATAGAGCAGAGTTATCTGATAAAAATAGGGGTTTTGTAACGTTGTGCACAGCACCAAAACCAGAAAAAAAAAGATTAGCACATACTCCAAAATCTCAGCTTCCTAGACTTATCAATTCCATAACTTCCCTTCCCCACAGATTCTTTCTTAGAATAGGGATGATGAATCCTAAAAATGTCCTTTCCCTCCTTGATGAGCTGATGGAATCTTATAAAGATGAAAAAGTATTTAAATTTCTTCACATCTCGCTTCAATCTGGCTCAGATAAAATTCTCAAAGCAATGAATCGAAATTACAAAGTCCAGGATTTTTTAGATATAATAAACAGGTTCACAGAAGCATTTCCAAATATCACAATAAGTACAGATATAATTGTTGGTTTTCCTGGAGAAACAGAAGAAGATTTTCAAGACACCCTAGATATAATAAAAAAAATAAAGCCCGATGTCCTGAATATCTCGAGATTCTGGGCCATGGAAAAAACTGAAGCAAAGAAAATGCCAAATCAAATATCTCCAGAGATTAAGAGAAAAAGAGCAACAGAACTTATGAAATTGCACGCTAAAATAGCTCTTGAAAATAAAAAGCTCCTAATTGGCCAACACTGCAAGGTTCTTGTCGATTCCAAGGGATTTCAAGATACGTGGATCGCAAGAGATGATTCATACAAGATGATTATCATAATTTCAAAAGAAAATCTGGCAGGTAAGTTCTTGAAGGTCTTGGTAAAGGAGGCAAAGCCCCACTATCTGATTGGCGAGCTAGTCTAGATTCTTTTAATATGTTTCTTTCAGTGGTAGCATTATAAAATTCAATTATATTTTGTGTTTCTAGAATATCCCAAAGGCATCGGGGGTTATAGTAATGAATCTCCCTACTTACATAAATATGACATCTTGATTTAGACCCTCTTCTTAATCTAAATGGCATCATTTTTTCTTCCCAAGGGCACTCCCTTATAATCCTCTTTCTTCTTTCTCTACAGTACTCTTTTTTAGCCCTTCTTATACTATCCTCTCCATCAGAACGAGCAAAGGGGCTCACACCACGCTTCTTTGATTCTTCATACTGCCTTCTAATCATCTGCATATAAGCGGAATTTGTATCTGTCATCATTTTAGTGATATCATGGGGTTTAAAAAACTTTCAATCAATAATTTCTTAAACCTCCAAAACAGATAATTTTATGAGTATCAAGAAAGAAAAAGAACAAAAACCAAAGAAACCAAAATATGTAAGGATATGCCCTAAATGCGGTTCTTTAGATGTAGAAATACTGAATATCACAAAACAATATACTTTTGCTTTCGGTCTACCAACAGCATACAAATGCCGTTCATGCGGTTTCTCAAGTTACATCTTTCCTGAAATAGATTCAAACAAGATTCAAGATATTGATAAAGTATCTAATAAAGATAATCCTGACAAAGCGCGTGATACCAAATAAAGCGCGCCTAAATTAAAAATTAAACACCTACAGATTAAATAATCACATAACTTAAAAATGTACGAGATTAAACCCGCATTTCAGGAGTATCTGAATAAACTCTTGCCAGATTCTGAAGACATGAAAGCCTTTTTAGAATCATGCAAAAAACCAACAAGAGTCATAATCAGATGCAATACTCTAAAGATTTCACCTGAGAATTTAAAAAAAAGACTTGAAGATAAGGGTTGGAAAATATCTCAAGTAAAAAACTTTCCTGAAGCTATGGTCATTGAATCAAGACTTAGGCCTGGAGAACTTGGAAGATCTATTGAACATCAGACAGGCCTATACTATGTTCAAGAACTTTCATCAATGATGTCTGCGCTAGCTCTTGATCCTAAAGAGCATGAATCAGTTCTAGATTTATGTGCTTCTCCTGGTTCAAAAACAACTCAAATATCTATGATGATGAAAAATACAGGCTTTTTACTTGCAAATGATGTCAAGATAGACAGAATAAGGATCCTAAATTCTAATCTTGAAAGATGTGGTTGTATGAATGTAATAATTTCAAGGATGGATGGAGTAAGGTTATGTGAATCACTAGCTTCAAGAAAAATCTTTTTTGATAAGATCCTTGTCGATGCTCCTTGTTCTGGAGAGGGCATAATAAGAAGTGATCCAAAAGTATGGACAATGTATAATCCAGATATGATTCGTGGAATAGCTGCCTTGCAAAAAAAACTTATTGCAAGTGCTTTAAAATGCCTAAAGCCTCACGGCATCCTAGTGTATTCAACCTGCACATTTGAACCAGAAGAAGATGAAAAAGTCATTCAATTTGCTCTAGAAAAGTTAAATGTCAAAATTGAAGAATTTTATCTTCCTTTGAAAACAAGACAAGGTTTAAAAACTTGGAAAGATAAAGAATTTTTTCCAGATATAAATAAATGCAAGCGAGTTTTTCCACAAGACAATGATACAGAGGGTTTTTTTGTGGCGAAACTAAGAAAATTATAAACAAGAAAAAATAAATATAAAAATAAAATGGAAAAAGAAGAATTGAATATGTGGGGATGTCCACTTCCGAGTGAAGCAAGATATGAATTAAGGTTGTATGAAAATGGCAAACCTAGTGTTTTGCAATCTTTTGACGCAGCTGACCTATATGCCTCAGCAGGATTATTTTTATCTTTATTAGATGGTTCACACCTTTGTCACGAAAGAATGTGCATAGTAAGGGTCAAGTATTCTGGCAGAACAAAAAGAGCAGAAAAGACTGTGGCAGATGTTAAATTTGATAGAAGAACAAGAACAGGCGAAGCAGGCAGGGCTGTTTTTTACTATCCTTTACACTGGCTTAATTTAACATGAAAATCGAAATACTTTCAAAAAAAGAAAAAGAAGAAATTGATGATTTTCTTAATGAAACCTACGGAATAAATCTTCCAAGATGCCAAATAATTCAGAGTTCAAGGGAGAGATTAAGGATTTTTTCAGGTGATTTGTCAGAGCGTGAGCTCATGATTCTTATCAATACAATAAGGGTAGAGACAACTGGACTATATCTCGCTTTTGTAAAGAAAACTGATAAAGAAAATGAGAAAAATCAAGATTTCAGATTAAGTTTTGATTCATCAGTCATATTGAAAAATGCGACAAAGAACATTATTGATTTAGATGAAGAACAGATGAAAATCTGGATTTCAGGTCAAGACATGGACATAAATGAGAAAATAGCAAAAGACCCAAAATTAACTTATCCCTTTATTCTTCTGAAATATAAAAACGAGATAATCGGTTGCGGCAAACTCGCCCAAGATAAAATCTTGAACTTTGTTCCAAAAGAAAGAAGAATAAAAAAATTCTAAATTTTTTTAAGTTCAATTTTTGAGCATGCAGAAAAAGAACAATCTTCTTTTTCTAGCATAATTTTATAAATAGGTATAAGCATTTTATAATATCTTAAAGATGAAACTAGAAGAACTAGACAAATGGAGAAAAGCAGGAAACATAGGTTCAGAAGCTTTAGCTTATGCAAAATCAATTACAAAGCCTGGAATTAAACTTCTTGAAATTGCAGAGAAAGTCGAGGCATTTGTCGAGACAAAAGGGGCTAAATTCGCTTTTCCAATCAATCTCTCAATGAATGAAATCGCTGCCCATAGCTCTCCTCTATCTAATGATGAAGAAACAGCCCAGGGATTATTAAAAATTGATTTAGGAATCTCAGTTGATGGATATATCTCAGACTTGGCTTGTTCAATTGATTTGACAGAGAACAAAGAGCATAAAAAACTCATTGAAGCAAGCCAAAAAGCTCTTGACGAAGCACTAAGAATAATTAAGCCCGGCATTGAAATTCGTGAAATAGGCAAGGTTATTCAAAAAACAATTTCAAGTTATGGGTATGCGCCAATTGTAAATCTTTCAGGCCACGAACTTAAACAATATCTTCTACATGCTGGCCTCACAATTCCTAATTATGACAACCAATCAGACATAAAACTAAAAGAAGGCCAGATTCTTGCTATAGAACCATTTGCAACAACAGGCCAGGGCATGGTCCAAGATGGCAAGCCTTCTGGCATCTATAAATTTGAGGTCAAGCACCTTGTTAGAGATAATGATTCAAGAAAAATTCTTGATTTCATAGAGCAAGAATACAAAGAGCTGCCTTTTACATCAAGATGGCTTGTAAAAAAATTCAGCACCAAGGCTTTGTTTGCTCTTCGTCTTCTAGAGAAAGCCAATGCATTGCATCATTTCATGCAGCTTATTGAGAAAACAAAGATGCCTGTTTCACAAGCAGAAGCAACAGTACTTGTGACAAAAGATGGCCATGAGATTCTAGCGAAATAAAATTTCTTCCCTTAATAAGCCAGAATATTCTGGTATTTAAAAAGATTGCGAAAAAAGACCTATCTTTTAAGATTTAATACTCAAGACATTCTGACTCTCAACCAAGGCAGTTCCAATACCTTTTCCTATCCAAAAAGATATTTGGGATTGAACTCCAGAAAGTTGTATGAGAAGAGCATTTCTATTGCTGTACTCCCTTATCTTAACCTTGGTTTTAAGTTCTTGCTCAAGATATGCTACTGCATCTTCTTTTATGCCAAGCTGGTCTATCAGCCCTATGTCTTTAGCCTCAGTACCAAGATAGAATATACCTGTTGAAATCTCTTTTATTGTATCAGCAGAAAGATTTCTGTTCTGAGCGACTTGGTTAAGGAATAAATTATGAATTAAGTCTATTTTGTTCTGAAGAATATTTCTTTCTTCACCCCCAAGTTCTCGATACGGATTCATTGTATCTTTGTATATTCCTCCGTTAAGCTGTTCATAGGTTATATTGAATCTTTCCAATAGTCCAGAGAATTCAAGATATGAAGCTAAAACACCTACTGAACCAGTTATAGATAGGGGATGAGCAATTACATAATCACAAGAACTCGCAATCCAGTAAGCTCCAGAAGCACCTGACTCCCTTATCAAGGCAAGTGTTTTCTTTCCAGAGACTCTTGCTTTGTAGACAGCATAAGCAATTTCTGAAGAACCGACTGCTGAACCTCCGGGTGAGTTTATTTCAAAGATAATTGCTTTGATTTTAGGATTTTTTGTGATTTCTTCAATTTGTTTTGAGATATCGTCTGAAAAAACATATCCTGGCTGATATCCGCCAGAGGATCCAGAAAGAATCTGCCCGTCAATATGAACAAGAGCTACATTTGCTCCAGCCATGTTTGGCTTCTGGCTTATCAAGATGACTGTTGTCAAAAAGAATATTACTAACAACACAGATAAAACAGCTATTGTGGCCTTTGTTTTTCGATTTTTATCTTGACCCTTATCTAAATTTCTTAATTGTTTTTTATTCATCTTCCCTCTTTTTATGATAACTATAATTCATTAGGGTTTTTAAAGTTTTTAGTGACACTAGATTACAATAAAACTTAAAAGGAAAGAGAATTAAGAGATGATTAGGAAAATTCAAAAATGGCAGTGAAAGGAAGAGTAATGGAAGGTCGAGATAGTATCTCTCAACATAGGATTCTTGTAAAAGAAGGAAGGAAAGTAGTTATTCTTAAGGGAAGAAGCAGGGATAGTCTTTCTTTAGGTCAGGAGATTGGTTTTGATCATGTAGCATTTGGAACGAAGGATTATGTGTATTTTGCACTACACCGTGGTTGGTGGGAGACCAGAGAAAAAACACTCTCCTATGCTGCAGGAAATGCACTTGGTGTGCTTTATCCAAGAACACCTGGGTCAGATACCATGGTTGGCTTCACAGTTGAAAAACTAAGAATGCACAAAAACTATGGATTAGTTAGTGTAGTTGCAGGATTTGAAACTAATGAACAAGCAAAAAGAGCAAGGGATTCCAGAGGATATGGGGTATTGTTAATAACAGACCCGGATATTACAGGTATTGAGTCTGAATTAGACCCTCGTTTAAAGGGATTAAGCAGCGAATTTCCTCATGATTTTTATAGGGCAGCACACCATGTTCTTTGTGCTGCTGATAAGGGCATATCGAGTGTGGTACTTTCTTATAATCTCTCTGCTTTTAACCAATTAAGAGCATTGATGGAACAAAAGCAACTTTCAGGAAAACTTACAGTTCTACGTTCTTATGATGGACATCTTGTTGTTCCAGAAGTGATGCGGCTTATAAAAGAAAAAGCACAAGGTGGCATAATTCCTCCTGTTGTACCCTTAACTCCTTCCCCTAACGATAATTCTTCTGAGTCAGGTGATATCTGGGCCCAGTTAGATGATGGCCCATTTTAGATATTTCTTCCGACGAACTCAAAAATTCTTTCCGTCTATAAAACTTAAATATTCACCATAGAAAGATTTAAATACCGGTGTATATGGTGTTGTGTATACACAGAACATACACTAAACAAAACATAAAAAATAAATAAAATAAAGAAACAAAATAAACAATAAAAATGTGTGACGTATGCAGCCAGAGTTACGAACGATTTATGGGCGGAAGTGGTTCAAATCAAAGCACACTTCAAGGATCTCAATCAAGAATGTATGAAGTAAAAAATGCCCAAAATAATTACAATAATAATGTCCGTAGAGGATATGTTAATAATTAAAAATGGCATTTGATAAATCATATGATGTCAATTCAGGAAAGAAAACCAGTAAGGCTTATGAGTTCGGCATATCAGCAATGAATCGCCAAAACCCCTACAATAATTCAAACTCAAGTTCAATAATAAATTATCAAAACTTTAGAAGTTTTTACTAAACACATAGATTATAAAAAATGATAGATATGTTTGATGAGATTGTTGTTTGTAGTGGCTGCGGAAAAAAGATGCAGAGAATAGATATCATAAAAAATGGTTTTAGATTAAGGGCATTGCAGTGTGATAAATGCGAAAAAAGAATCTATCATCCCGCAGATATTGAAGAATACAAAAGATTTTCACAATTAAAGCAGAGGCCATTTGCAGTCAAGTTGAGAATGGTGGGAAACAGCTACACTGTCTCAATCCCAAGAGAGATTGTTGATTTCATGAATGAGCAAGAAGGGATGCACCAGCTTATCAAGATGCAGAATGAAATGGTCAAGGTTTTTTTTGAGGAATTTGGAAAGATTTCCTTGACATTTGCACAGCCTCAGCAAAAGCAACAGAGAGAACCTGTTCAGGAAGAAAGAGGCATAGAAAAAGAACGCAAGATACTAAATAAGGCGCATAAACAAGAATAAATTATAATAAACCCATATAAAACAAATTAGATAAAAAAATAAAAATGTCCAACGCAAATAATACAAATGAAAAATTCGTGAAGCTCAAAGTCATGGAGGCTTTGCAGGAAGATGCTTACAAAGGTATTGCTCGGATTGATTCTGCAACAATGAAACAACTTGGGGTCAGACAAGGTGATGTTATTATAATTAAAGGAGGTAGAGGAACTGTTGCAATAGTTGATAGAGCCTATCCTGCTGATGTTGGCGAACAGATCATAAGGGTTGATGGAATAATAAGAAGAAATGCCAAGACCGGAATTGGCGAGATGATTGGAGTTGTCAAAGCAGATATAAAAGAAGCTAAGAAAATTACAATTGCTCCTGCGCAAAAAGGTATTGAAGTCAGAGGAGACCCAGAAGCTCTAAGAAGCGGCCTATTAGGAAGAGTTATAGTGGCAGGAGACTTGGTTGTTCTTGGGGGAGCTCAAAGAAGAAAAGAGCTTATGGGTTCTAATTTTGAAGACTTATTTAATATTTTTGGAGAGGCATTTGGAAATTTCTCAATGCCTTCATTTGATTCAAGCAAGTTTGTTATAGCTTCAACAAATCCTAAACAGCCAGTAGTCATAACAGATTCAACTGAAATAGTTTTGAATCCAAGAGCAGTGGAAATTAGTGATGAGAATATTCCAGATATAACATATGAGGATATTGGGGGATTAGACGAGGAGATAAAGAAAGTTAGAGAGATGGTTGAACTGCCTCTAAAGCATCCAGAAGTTTTTGCAAGACTTGGAATAGAACCTCCAAAAGGAGTTCTGTTATATGGTCCTCCTGGAACAGGAAAAACCTTACTTGCTAAAGCTGTTGCTAGTGAGACAGAAGCAAATTTCTTTTTATTGAATGGTCCGGAAATCATGTCAAAGTTCTATGGTGAATCAGAGAAAAAAATAAGAGATTTGTTTGAACAAGCTGAAAAAAATGCCCCAAGCATTATATTCATTGATGAACTAGATGCCCTAGCTCCTAAAAGAGAAGAATCTTTTGGAGAAGTTGAGAGAAGAGTTGTCTCCCAGTTATTGACTATGATGGATGGTCTGAAAAACCGGGGCAGGATAGTTGTTATAGGTGCAACAAACAGACCAAATGCAATTGATGAAGCCCTAAGAAGGCCTGGAAGATTTGATAGAGAAATTTCAATCTCTGTTCCTGACAAACAAGGGAGGCTTTCTATTTTAAAGATACATACGAGAAATATGCCTATAACAAAAGATGTTAATTTAGATGAGCTCGCAGGTATAACACATGGTTTTGTTGGAGCAGATGCTTCTGCACTATGCAAAGAAGCTGCAATGTCAGCTCTAAGAAGAGCTCTGCCAGATATGAAATTAAAAGAAGATGAACCTCTAAGTCAAGAAGTTCTTGCTAAATTGCAAGTAAATGCTAAGGATTTCAAAGAAGCTCTAAAAATTGTCAAGCCAAGTGCAATGCGCGAAGTTCTTGTTGAAAGCCCAAATGTAAAGTGGACAGACATCGGAGGTCTTGAATCTGTGAAGCAAGATCTTAAAGAAGCTGTTGAGTGGCCAATCAAATTTCCCGAATCTTTTAAGAGAATAGGAATAAGTCCTCCAAAAGGAATCTTGATTTATGGTCCTCCTGGAACAGGAAAAACTCTACTTGCTAAAGCTGTTGCAACTGAGAGTGAGGCTAATTTCATCCAGATTAAAGGTCCAAGCTTATTATCTATGTGGGTTGGAAAATCAGAAGAAGGAGTCAGAAAGATTTTTGAGAGAGCAAGGCAAGTTGCTCCCTGCATAATCTTCTTTGATGAAATTGATTCCCTAGCTTCTAGAAGAGGAAGAGACATGGGTTCCAAAGTTGCTGATCAAGTCTTGAACCAGATGCTTGCTGAAATGGATGGCATAGAAGATTTAAATGAAATTGTTGTCATAGGAGCAACAAACAGGCCAGATATGCTTGACCCAGCTATATTAAGACCTGGAAGATTTGACAGGCTTGTCAAAGTAATGCCTCCAGGAAAAGAAGAGAGATTATCTATCTTCAAAGTCCATACAAAAAACATGCCCTTATCAAAAGATATTTCTTTATCAACTTTTTCAGAGAAGACAGAAGGGTTTACAGGAGCAGATATAGAATCCATTTGTAGGGAAGCAGGGATGCTCGCTTTAAGAGAAAATATAGAAACAAAAGAAATTAAGAAAAAACACTTTGATCAAGCCATGAAGAAACTTGGGCCAAGTGTTAATCAAGCTGATGTTCAAAAATACAATGAAATTGAGACAAATTATCTAAGGTCAGCACGAGCTGCCTTGAGAGATAATGGACATAGCTATATGGGTTGAGGGCTAAGAAAAAAGAAGCGCAGGATGCTGATTATAACACATCAATTTAATCCAAGTGGTTTTGTGCCGATGCAGTCTTGCTTGAGTTATATTCAATAGTTTCGTTTCAGAACATTTCAAATTGAGGAAGGTTAAGAAGGAGTAAGAATTAGTGATATGTCATCAATCATGTTCTTACATCATCAAAAAGTAAGAAGAGGGCCAGCCAGGAAGTTTTGCACACCTCTTTTCAACTTGGCTGGCCCCTATATTTTATTAGGTTTTTCTCCACAATAGATTTAAAAGCATTTTTCCTTTAAAGTGATTGGAGAAAAGAAAAAATGAGGGCATGTGCTTTAGCTTCAGGAAGTTCAGGAAATTCATTTTATATTGAAAATGATGACAAACAAGGGATTCTGATAGACTTAGGAATAACATGCAAGCTTGCATGTGAAAGATTAGAGAGCATAAAAAGAAGCCCTGAAAATATTAGAGCGATTTTTCTGACACATGAACACCTTGATCATGTTAAAGGCATAGATGTTTTTGCAAGAAACTTTAATGTTCCTATTTTTCTTACTAAAGAGACTTCAAAGCACGCGTTTATATGCTCTAATTCAGAACTTTTGAATTTTATAAAAAACAATGAAACTACCCAGATAAATGGCATGGATGTCCAAGCTTTTCCAAAATCTCATGATGGTCTTAATCCTGTTTCTTACTCAATACTATCAAGAGAAGAAGAAAAAAGAGCATCAGTCATGACAGATATAGGGCAAATCTGCAAAAATGTTGCTGATTTCGCTTCTGATTCTGATATTCTCTTCATGGAATCAAATCATGATTCTGGAATGCTTCAAGATGGGCCCTATCCCAAATTCTTAAAAGATAGGATTTCAAGCAAGCTAGGACATCTTTCTAATTTTCAGTCTTCTATCTGTTTGCTAGAGCATGCGAGACATAGGTTAAAGAATATTGTATTATCTCACCTTAGCCTAGTCAATAATACTCCCCAAGTTGCAGTAAAGACAATGAAGGCTTTGTTAAAGGAGAGGAAAGACATAAAGCCCGAAATCCATATTTCTGAGAGGCATAAATCAACATACCTCTTTAGGGTCTAGACAAAACATAAGAAAAACACAAAAATATTTATAAAGCCTGTTCTTATTTATTCTACAAAAGAGAAAAAATGTCATATTCAAGATTACTAATTTCAGTTCTTCTTATAAGGGCCTTTCTTTCTTGTAATAAGAATGGCCAAAACTGCGAATGCAGCCACAATAACTATGCAAACAGTTAACCATAACCAAGTTAGATTCTTTCCTTGTCCAGTATCTAGAGTTCCAACAGGAACAAGCTCATTTACATTCACGACAGCTTTGTCATTCTCCATTTTTTCAAAAGTAACTGAAATATCATATACTCCATCTTGATTCATATCAACATTTCTTGTCTCTCCAAGATTCAGTGTCAAAGTAATTGGTTCTGATTTTATCTCAATTGTTATGGAGTACATTCCTGGCGAAGTTTCAATAATCTCAATGACTTTTATTGAATGATTCTCGCCCCGGAACAAGAAGTTTTTAATTTCTCCTTTCCCGAATTTTCCATGTTTCAACAAGTCCTTGCCTGGTTTTAGAGTATCATTCAAGGTCATGTTTCCGATACTTACATTCAATTGAGTCTGATTAGTTACATTCGTTGTGTTTTGGACTGGTGTTCCGCCTCCGCCACCTCCTCCACCTCCGCTAGGCGGTTGCTCTTCTTCTTCAGCAGTAATTATATCTCCTGAAACAGACGGGCCTAAGCCACTGAAATGCTTAATCTTAAACCAAATCATGTTATTTGTAGTATCTTTATAGCATAAGCCGCTACTTAAGTTAGAGTCTGTTACATTACAAGTTACCCCCTTGGAACTATTTATATAAAATTCATAACCAGTATTTAGATAATCTCTAAAATCTTTTAGGTCATCTGATGTATTAATTAAGGTCACATTAAATCCATTAGAACTGCCATTCCAAACTGGAACATCAAAATCCTCCCCATATAAGCACGGTATAGTTAAATTGAAGTCAGAGGATTCATTGAAACCTGTCTGGCTTGTTGAGCCCTCTGTATAAGGAACTCCGATAATCACATAATCGTAAATTTCAGGGCCAGTGCTTCCGAATCTCCATACTTCCTCAAAACTTGAGCTTCCCTCTTTATCATCTGCATCTTCATCAAATACTGCATCTGGTGGTCCAGAAGCCATCATATCCACGCCAGTGTATATCACAGTTACACCATCCTCATTTTTCATAACAAAACTCATCGAAGCTCCGCTCATCACAACCTTAAATGGATCAAATCCCCCACCTTCTTTACTTTCTATGCCTCCAAAAAAACTGCAATCACTTTGATTATAATTCGGAACATTGCAATCTGAACTATTTTTGATCATGTCAATAAATAGATCTTTGTCCATCTCCTCCCCTCCGGGTGTTTTCATATCCATATTTTCTCTTAAAGATATATTCTCTGTCCCTTGATTAACTTGTGTTACATTAAGTTTCTTTTTTGTTGGAGAAGCTGCTTGAGAATAAATATTGATTCTGTCGACTCCAGTCATATTCAATAAAGGAACTCTAAGTAAACCATTATCACTACTGGAAATGTCTGCCATAAATGTAAAATTAGTCATATTATAATCGTCATAATCTATCTCGACTTCAAGATGTGTTTGTTGCTGTATCGCAGAACCATTAAAAAGAACAGTGATGTTAAATGCGCCAAGTGTTAAATTTTGAGAACTTGGGTCCCCGCCGTTTGTAGTTATATTATAGTCGCTTCCAGCGAATTTTTCTAAACTTATATTATAATCACTAGTTATTAAAGTCCCATTTGTGTAAGCAACACCATTATATGTTAATTTTATCTCTTTGAATGCCCCATAGTAATCGCTTCCTAGTCTTCCAATTGCAATTGTTATTAAAGAAGAATTCTCCTCAGGGCCTAAAAAAGAAATATTATAAAATCCAGTACTGGAATTGTACTTATCTCCCTCGCCTTGCATAAGTGTAAAGTTGCTCATTGCCCAGGAATTAGCTCCAAAATAAATCATCCTTCCAGGTTCTAAAAGATAAGAAATAAAATAAATGTTATCAAAACTATTGTTACTATTAACATCTAAATAGCCCGTAAGCCTGTTGTCCATGGAGTCTGTACAATTGAATGTTTTTTGAAAATAACTATCTTGAAGTTCGCTAGAACTTATATCCACACTTACTGGGAAACTTTCATTTGGATATATCATAACAGAATAATCCCTGTCACTTGGAACATGCAAAAGAACATTGGTTACCCCAGACATATCAAAAGCTTCTTGAATCGGATATCCTAGTCTTGTATCTTTTATTTGGTATTGGAATGTTTTTGTTCCCCCAGTTATATTTATTGCCGAGATATTTATTGTTGCGCCAGCTTTTAAATAAAATGTAATATTATTCATTTGGTTAAACATATTTTCAGGAAATTCAGGTAAACTTGGCCCAATCCAATCAACAACTTCAGAATTAGTTTTATTATACTTTTTGATTACTAATTTAAACAAATCAGTGTTTCTCATGGAAATATTTGTTATATTAAATAAACCATCAGAATCTGACAAAGCAGAATATGTATTCAATAAAGTTGGTGGAGCGCCCACACTCATTTCATATAATAATACGCTGACATTAGTTCCATTTACAGCAGTTTTATTTAGATACTTTACATAACCTGAAAGATAATGGGTAATAACACTAAATGTATAGTTCTCTGACGCCCAATCACTATTTGAGTCATTTGTTGAGTCTACACAATAAACATTCCAAGTATAAAATCCATCAGATAAGTCGTCTATGCTGCACGAACCTCCTGTTGTCCCATTTGTTGAACAGTCAGCAGACCAGTTTCCTGTTTTATTATGGTAAACAGAACAATTGCTCTCAACATTTACAGTGTAATTTAAAGTAGTTGAATTAGTTGTCAATAATTGAGCATTCTCAGGATAAACTAAAGTAACATTAACCGGTGTTGCAGAAGCAGACAATAAACTTGCAAATAAGAAGCCCATCAAAATAAAAATCACGCAAGAGAGTTTAAAATATTTGGAATACACCATCTTCTTCTTATATATAGGGATTAATTTAGTTTAAAAATGTTTCTAAGATTACCACTTGTACTTAAGTAACTTTGTAATTAATATGCAATAAACATAAATCATAAAGGGAAGCAAAAACTTTAAATCTCGATTTTTCTTAATAAATCAATGAAAAAGAAAGAAATATCCAAAAAAGAGATAAATAAATCAAGAAAATCAGAGAAATTAGAAAAAATGGTTCCTTTTTGTCCAAGATGCGGCTCAACTAAAATTGAATTTTTTGCAGGTAAAGCACCAATAATACAATGTCAGAATTGTAAATTCACCGGCTCTTTATTTCCAGAAGTTTCTCTAAAAAATCTTAAACAAGTTCAGGAAAGAATAAAAAATAAAAAAAATGATGCATTAATAGATTTCTCCAGAATAGAGAAAAAATGGCAGTCTGAATGGGAAAAAGCTAAAATATTCCAAGTTAAGGAAGATAGCAAAAAGAAGAAGTTCTATGTTCTCGAGATGTATGCTTACCCCTCTGCTTCGTTCTTACATGTTGGTCATGTGAGGAACTATACTATAGGAGATGTCTTTGCGAGATACAAGAGGATGCAGGGCTTTAACATCCTCTATCCAGTAGGTTATGATTCTTTTGGCCTTCCAGCTGAAAATGCAGCAAAAAAACAAGGGATTCATCCTAAGAAATATGCCGAAGATGCTATAAAGAAGATAATAGAGTATCAAAAAGCCCTGGGGAATAGCTATGATTGGTCTAGGATGTTTGCAAGTCACCAACCAGAGTATTACAAATGGAATCAATACTTCTTCTTAAAACTTTTAGAGCACGGATTAGCTTATCGAAAAAAAGCACCTGTAAATTACTGTGAACACTGTCAATCTGTTCTTGCTAATGAAGAAGCTGAAAAAGGCAAATGCTGGAGATGTGGAAATGAAGTTATACAAAAAGAGATGGAACAATGGTTCTTCAAAATAACAGATTATGCTGACAGATTATTAAAGGATCTAGATAAAATCCAGTGGTCGGAAAAAATAAAAACAATGCAGAAGAACTGGATAGGAAAAAGTGAAGGAGTTAACATATTTTTCAAATTAAAAGATTCGAAAAAAGTTTTAGAAGCATTTACAACAAGATGCGATACCCTCTTCTCAGTAACTTTTATTGCTGTTGCACCAGAAAGCTCACTGGTTGACGAATTAATAAAAGGAACCAAATACGAAAAACCCGTCAAAGATTTCATTAAAAAAATTTTAAAAGAGAAAATAGAAGATAGAATAAACGAAGAAAAAGAAAAAGAAGGAATATTTATTGGGAAATATGTAATTAATCCAACAACTAATGAGGAGATTCCCGTTTATGTTTCTAATTTCGTCCTTATGTACGGAACAGGAATTGTAATGTGTGATGCGCATGATAAAAGAGACTTTAGATTTGCTAGAAAGTATAAAATCCCATTAAAGTTTGTTATAAGTAAAGACGGCAAAACAATTAACCCAAAAGATTTTAAAGAGGCATACATGGATAATGGCATATTGTTTAATTCTGGAAAATTTTCAGGCATGAATAACCAAGAAGCCTTGCCCAAGATGGCTGATTGGCTTGAAAAAGAGAAAAAAGGTAGAAAAGTAACCCATTACAAATTAAGAGACTGGCTTATTTCAAGGCAGAGGTACTGGGGGACACCAATTCCAGTTATTTATTGTGATAAATGCGGCATTGTTCCTGTTCCAGAAGATAAACTTCCAGTTCTTCTTCCTGAAAAAGTTGATTTCAAATCAGTAGGCAATCCATTATTATCCAATAAAAATTTTATTAATACTACATGCCCTAAATGCGGCGGAAAAGCACGAAGAGAGACAGACACACTAGGGGGATTTATGGATTCTTCATGGTACTATCTAAGGTATTGCGATAATAAGAACTCAGAAAAGCCATTTGATTCAAAAAAAGTGAATTACTGGATGCCTGTTGATCAATACATAGGAGGGATAGAGCATGCAGTTGGCCATCTGATGTATGCAAGATTCTTGACTAAGTTTTTAAAAGATATAAATATGGTAAAGTTTGATGAGCCTTTCACCAGATTATTTAATCAGGGCGTAGTCTACAAAGACGGCAAAAAAATGTCAAAAAGTCAGGGCAATGTCGTTTTCCAGACAGAGATTTCTGAAAAATACGGAATAGATACTGCAAGATTATTCTTGACTTTCGTCTCTTCTCCAGACAAGCCAATGGAATGGACTGATGAAGGAGTTGAAGGAAGTTTTAGGATAATAAATAGATTAATCCGATTAAAAGAAAAGATCTCAAAAGAATCTAATCCTTCACAAGAGAACAAGATACACTCAGCAATAAAGAAAGTTTCTGAGAATATCGAGAATTTTGAATATCCTAAAGCTATTATCCCAATGACAGAGTGTCTAGACTCACTATCCGAATCAATAAAAAAACAAAATTATGAGATTTTACTAAAATTATTCCATCCATTCTGTCCGCATATCACAGAAGAGCTCTGGCACTCTCTTGGAAACAAGACATTCCTAAGCAAAGAATCCTGGCCAAAATTAAATGCAACCAAGATAAACGAGAACATCGAAAAACAAGAGCAGGCAGTTGAAAAAACAATTCAAGATATTAAGAACATAATCAAGATAATTAAAGAAAAACAAGATAAAGACGCAAAGAAGATATACTTGTATACAATTCCCCCTGAGTTCAATACATATAACGAAGCAAAAGAGTCTATCACAAAATCAATCAATCTTCCAGTTGAAGTTTTTTCTGTTGACGACCCAAAGAAGATTGATCCTCAGAAAAAAGCAAAAAAAGCTAATCCTGGCAAGCCAGCTATTTATGTTGAATGATTAAAGTACCTGCTTCTCTAAACCACCTTTTTGTTTAGTCTTTCTATTTCTTAATTGTAATAATGAGACTAAGATCAATCCTTGCGATGCTCCAATTTCAAATGGAAGTAAGGGAACATTAGGTAAAAGAGAAAGAACAATTTTGCCAGCAATTGATAAGGGATCATTAGTCTTTATTGTTTTATCCAATAAATAATATGTGCCCAAAGTAGTTGCTATTTGGGGAATTGCAAGCCCAAAATAAAAATTTAATCTCTCTCTTAAATTGTATCCTTGCGCTTTAAGATATTTGTTTATCATTTTAACCTCGTAATTAAACAAGCGAAATAATAAATATAAAGTTAAGTTGTTATTAAAAATAACAACATTTTTAAGTACAGAAAACATTGGGAATCATGGAAATAATCGAGAAACTTCAAGAAGCAGGCTTAACAGGAAACGAAGCCAAGGTTTATCTTGAGCTTGTAAAGAAAGGAGAGCTCTCAGCTAATCAAATAGCTAAAAATCTGGGCATAGACCGGACTCTTACTTATACTCTTCTAAATCATCTTATAGAGAAAGGCCAAATCTCTTACATAATTAAAGAAAAGAAGAAATTCTTCTCTTGTTCAAGTCCAGAAAATCTATTGAATTCACTAAAATCCAAAGAGATTGTTATTTCTGATTTAATTCAAGAGCTTAAAAAAATAAAAACAGAAGAAAAGCAGGATATAGCTGTGAAGATTTATGAAGGAAAAGAAGGAATAAAGACTTTTGTTAATCTAGCTCTTAAAGAAAAAGAATTTTGCGCTTTTGGTTCAACAGGCCTGATGTTCTTTAGCCTATATGAAATGCCTGCAATGGCGAAAGAAGCAACAAAAAAAAGAATTAAAATAAGGATAATAGGCAATAAAGAACTAAAAACTCAAGATTCCTTCTTGTTGAAAGGTTTTCAGTATAAACTCTTAGATATTAAGAGTGAAGCAACAACATGCATCTTTGGAGACTATGTTTCTATACACATGATTAAGCCAAAACCAATATTCATTCTGATAAAGAACAAAAAGATAGCAGAATCATATCAAAACCATTTTGATTGTCTTTGGAAAAGATAATGCTTCAATTCTCCCTATTTGTGTTACTCTAGAATGATTACAAAGAGAAAGATTTATAAATCAATTTTCCATAGTTTATACATATTGTATGTATATACTTTTTACTTGTTGAGACAAGATAGTAGACAGAGTTAAGAGGTGATTGGAGACCTGAATGAATAAAAACAAGAAGTTCACAATCACAAAAAAGATAGCAAAACATGGTTCTCAGTCTATCATAGTTATTCCAAGAATTCTAGAATCTCATCTTAAACCAGGCACAATCGCCCAAGTCACAATCAATGTTCTCGAACAAGTTGCAAAGCCCGAATTAAACCTTGATGGAGGTAAAGATGGCAACTGAGATGAAAACTAAAAAACCAAAGAAAGGATTAGAAAGTTATGTTGATACAGGAGGGACTGTGTCCTATTCGCTAGTTGTTGGGGCTCTTCTTGATTATGCAGCAGGCCAGAATCTTTCAGGAATAGCTACTTCAAGAGGATCTGCTACTGTTTTGAATTTAGTAACTGGCGCACCATATGGAAAATGGAGAAATTGGATGTATAGAATAACAAAAACAACTGATAAAAGTAGCAAAAGAAGACAATACTTTACAGACCTTCTAGCTTTCAATACATTTCAGGTTCCTATTTATGCAATCGCGGCATCAAGTGGTACTTTGGTCTCTGAAGGCCATATAGATTTGAATAAAGTGTGGCATGGATCATTATATCTTGCAACAATTTCACCTTTTATCGGTCCAACAAGGGGTTGGTATATGGACAGACTAAGAAAATTATTCAAATTAAAGTCAGCACCTGAAAAAGCATATTCGGGGAGGTCAAGATGACAATAGCAATTGATGAAAAAGGAACTATTAGAGAAATCAACCCAGGTATGAATGATATTGAAGAAGGTCTTGGCTTCACACCAGTAAGCAGAGATGATGAATGGCCATATAAAGAATTAATAGAGAAAAATATAAAAGCTATGTTGGAAAGTCCATTAACTCCAATAGATTTGAAAAGACAGATAGTAGAAGCACAGGAAACAGCTCATAATATTGTTAGGAATCGGGGCTGGAGCTCAGGGCCGAAATTATTTATTAAAGAAGATCCACAGAGAGCAGCCACATCTTTAGTTGATGGTGGAGCTTTCTACACATTACTGTATGAGATGCCTGGCTTGAGTTTAAAATTCAGAGCAAAAAAATCAGGAAAACAAGATAAATTTGAAAGATCAAGAAGAGTACAAGAGTATCTTATGACTCTGCAGGAAGCTGGTTTCCTTAGAGGTCCAAAAATTAATATCACAAGTTATAATGATGAGAAATTAGAATCAAAATTAAGTGTTGAACCTTATGTAGAGCATGATAGGCTTACAGATGTACTAAGAAGAGCTGAAACAGATGCTGAAAAAGGCGAGATTCTTAGAAAGCATATATTAGATAGTCTTGAAATAAGCAGAGTCATGACAGCTTACAGCAAAATGAAAGATGAGAAGGGAGATTATTTCTTGAGAAAAAATTATTCCTGGACTGATTTTGTAAGAAATTTTCTTCCAGGAAATTATATTGTAGACAGCCAGGATGCAATGACACAATTCCTAAATGGATTTGCCCTAAGAGCAGTTCCAGGATTGCAGCAAAAAGTCACAAAAAAAGGAAAACTTTCAAAAGGGGGATTAAGGCAAGAGCCATTACTTGAAAATTTAAGAAAAGCATTTAACTCAGAATTTAACTCATTTTATAGAGAAAGAAGCAAACACATTGTAAACACAGATACCCATACAGGAAATATTCTGGTGGATAGTATACATGGCGATACAGTACATTGTGATTTTGAGCATACATACTTTGACTTACTTGAAGATCCGATTGCAGAGCTTGTTTTAACATCAGGGATTCAAGACAGAGAAGTCATAAAAGATTTAGTTGATAATGCTTTTGAAAAATATAAAGCTGAGATAAATGTCTCAAAAGAACAATTCTACGCTACTTTCCAAAGAAGATTGATTGAAAAAACACTTACCAGAGCAACAAGATTTCTAGATCTATCACAAAGGTTCTCAGGAAAAGATAGGAAAAACTTAGAAGACCAAGCAAATATGTTTTATTCTCAAGCTTTGCGAAGCATGAAAGAATTAGATTTAAAACAAACAGCTTCTGCTGTTGAGGCTTATAATGAAAAATATCTAAAATTGAAGAGAACATCAATGAGGTCAAATGTTGATGGAACACTTGCTTCTTTAGTCAGTGGCGTGACATCTCCAAAAACTCGAGATGCTCCAATTACAAGACCAAAGGAAGCACGAAGAGCTTTTAGATTTGCATACAGGACAGCCATTATAACTGCATGCGCCTCCGCCGCAATATTTGGGTTGCGTAATTGCAAAAATCTCACAGTTGAATCAGAACCAATTAGTTGGTTACAACAAATAGACTATACTGATAATCAGTTAAATATTGTAATGCCGACAGTAGATATGTATAAACAGGTTCCAGATTCTGCATTAACAAAGGTAGACTTAAATCAAATGGATCCAAGACAGATTGCAAGAAAAGTTTTCCAGACAGATGATAATGCTTTAATAGATTCACTGATAAGAGCATATGCTCCATCTGATCCAAAGTCACTTAGAAAATCTAGAATTGAATGGATCTTTGATCAAGTCGAAAGAAGAAGATCATCAGATGCAGATTTACTAAGGGCAATCCATTATGCTTCAAAAGAAATGTATAAGGATAAACAGGGGGTAAAACCAGGCGCTTTTGGCACTATGTTGTGGCCAGCAAAAAATAATATTTATTTAAGAGAACGAATACGTTTAGGCGAAGCACAGCACCAAGATAATCATGGGTTGGACGTACATATTGCAGGAAGGATTATGTTAGATAATATGAAAGCATCTATAAACGATGGCAAGGTCAGGATAGCAACTGCAGTAGCAGGTTATGTATCAGGGTTATATAATCTCGGAGAAGCACAAATTGATGCAGGTAGCAGAAGCTATGGAGAATTTAGGAGAAAAATGGACCCTGATGACAGAGAAGCTACAGATAGGATTCTTATAGGTTATCTAGCACTTAAAGATGCATTGCCTAAAGTTGGTATAAAATATGGCATTGCAAAGAACTGATATCTGGGGCGATTATAACGTAAGCACAAACAAATAATTAGTCATTCTTATTATTGCATTGTTCAGCTCATGTAGGTAAGGCCCAAAAGGTTTTTTCTTGTCTATCTTATTTTTTATTCTTTCATACTCTTTCGCAAAAGCCACAGCATCTTCTTTTTTGAAATTTAGGAACAGTTTTCTGAACATATCTAAGAACTTTCTCAATGCTTTGATGTTCTCTATCTCCCCTTCTGTTATTCTTGTCTTTTCTTGAGCAAGTATAGCCACTGATTTTATTATATCCCCAACCTCTTCTAGATCATTTATTATTCCATAGACTTGTGAAGTCTTTGAAGGGTCGTCATAACCTTTTCTATTCAAGACTCTTAAACAAAAATTAACAAATTTATTTACAGAAGCGTCTATCTCTATAATCGGTTCAAGATTTTGCTTCTTCTCAAGCGCATTGATTAGCTCTTCAACCATAGAATCTAAAATAAGGAATATTCTGGCTATTATATACACAATATTTTGCTCGCTTGCTTCAGTTATATCTTTTATAATAATAGTATTTTGCGTCTGCTTCATTATCTCAAATCCAAGAAGCTCACTCAAAACTCTCCTTTGAAAATCCTTTATTTCATTGTGGTTTGAAAAATTCACTTCAATCTCATCAACTCCTCGGATATACAAAGATAATAAAACTCTATTGACTAATGGATGATATCCTGAAATATCAATCTTAACAATATTTTTCTCTTTTTTAGCATGTTCTGCACATATAATCAAATTTTTTCCATTTTCCGTAACATCAATTTCATCTCCTTTCTTGAGATTATTCCCTCTTGCCCATTTGCTTGGCAAGCTTATCATAAGTGTTGCTGCTCCTTGCTTGACGATTTTTCTTTTCATTTTATTTCATAAAAACTCAAAGAACAGCTATTTATAAACTTTTTGTTTTTGTATATACTTTTATACTAGTATATATAGTATAATAAAAAAGTATAAATGTCATAATTTCTGATTATAATTAGGTTGTTACCATTAAAGAGTAACCAATGGTAAACAAAACAGAACAAAACATTGAGGAAAAACAAAATGACTGAACAAAGAACAACTGAAGCAAAAAAATCAGCTGGAAATGATTTAGCAGTATATATGCCACACACTTTAGACATTGTAGGCCATATAAAAAGATTAGAGAAACCTATTAGCTCAATTAATCCAGAAAGTAGAATAGTATCAAATGGCAGCATGTATGCTGGGGGATTTTGCGATTTAACATTTAATCCGGAGCGTATTGGTGGGAGAGCATATGTTCGATTCTTAAAAGCATTAGAAAGTATTCCTAAAAACTCTTCGCTAACAACTAGACTAAATTTTGCTTTATTTGGAGAGAATCCAAAAGTTGATGATAATCTTGTCGTAGAACACGATGGAAGAAAGTACCAACAGCAATGGGTTGTAAGAACATCTCAATATGAAACAATTGTTTCATTATATAGGTATCAAGAAAATAAACATGTAACAGGAGATTTTCCATTGAAATTAAAAGCATTAGTTGCAGAAGAAGTAAAAGAACTATGGACAAATGAATTATTGCTTTCTCTTTTTGCTCCATTAATGAACCCTCTTATTCAAACACATCAACAGATGATGCAATTTTAAAATAAAATCAAACAATAAATCAAAATCAAAAAACAAATTAAATAAACAAGGAGGATAAAAATGAACCAAATAAAGAAAGCAGTATTAGTTGGATTATGTCTAGCAACAGCATATGCTGCAGCTGAAACAATAGGAACTGTCAAAGGAATCAGAGAAGGTGTTGATGGAGCTTACTTTCATCAAGCAAGAGTCGCATTATCTCAAGATGGAAGTGTTGCAGCTAAAGTAGGGGTGAAATTTCCAGTTGGTCCTGTTAATGTAGATTTACTTGGATGTTATACTGGAAACCCAAGTCTTACAGCAGCTGTTTTAGGAGACAGATTTGGAATTGAAGGAACTTTAACAGATGGAATGAAAACAGCAACTTTAGAAGGAACAGCTTTAGGATGCATGGCACAAGGAACTTTAACATCAACTGAAGAAGGTTTATCACAAAAACTTAGGGTTTCACATGCACAGCAACTTGAAAACTTGACAGCACAACTAGGAGCAAGTGTAACAAGAAATACAGGCAATGCATACACACTTGGAGCAGATGTTTTCTTGTTAAATGCAACAAAAATTGGAAGCACAAGTTTGTTCCCATATGTTGGAGCATCACTAGGAAAAGACATTTTAGGTTACAAATTTGCTGGTTGTGTTATTGCACCTAAGGAAAGCAAGGTTTCGCTAAAAACTACATTAGGCAATGGTGGAAACTTGACTGACTTAAAAGCATACACTGCTGGTTTAGAAGTAAGAGCAGGTCTTGATTAAAATTTTTTATTTTTTTATTTTTTTTAAAAATTTCCCAAACTCTCAGGAAAAATGTGATGATTAAAATGGAAATGAAAGAAAATGACAGACAATCTAGAAACAACAACAAAGAAAGAAAGTAGAGATGTCAACCTAAATGTACTAGCAGGTTTACTCTGCTTATTTTCGTCTAGCTATTTTCTTGGTTTCGGAATCAGCTATATTTCAGAGTATTATAATGGTATCGCTGCTATTAAAAGTGCAATTTATTCAAGAGCAACAGAAATAACACCAGAGATAATAAGCCAAGCAACTGAAACTGCATACAAACTTACAACATCAAATCATAGTCTTTTTTATGGAGTTAGCTTAATTATGGGAGCTGGGTTGATTGCAGGTTTTGGTTTTTATAATCTTAGTAGAGCAGCACTACATGATGTGCCATTGGAAAATAAAAAGAAGGAGGAAGCAAAATGACTGAAGAACATAACCCAGAAAGAGATAAAGTAAAAAGAAGAAGTACAGTAGACAGAACAAAACATGCATATAACTTAATGGTGTGTGAGATTAGATGTCATAAAAGACTAGAACCATTATATGAAGATGAAAAATCATATGTTACCCATAATGTTTTATTCAGGAGATTAAATAAAATAGATTCTCGTTTTCAATTTAGGGGAAGTAATGAATTATGGGCCAATGTAAATGTGGATTGTTCACGTTTAGATTCTAAATATTCAAGTGCAGGAGTTGATTTTGATTATAAGTCAACACATCTTGAATATCTTTTTGAAAGAGATTATCCTGCATCCCTATCTTATGTACTTTCGAAATTAGGGATAAGTTTAGGAGTCCAAGGAAGAACTTTTTATTTTTATTCTCCAGATGATCACCCAACTGTTGGTGATGAAATCAAAGACACTGTATCAGAATGTTACAATAATTTACTGAGAATAGAACAATTCTTGAAAAATGGAGCATATGAACTTTTAAAAAGAAAAAAGGAAGAAAAATTACAAGAAATTGTAGAAGAGCTTCGTCCTCTTTTGCCGGAGGCAGGAAAATGACAAAAGCAAAACAAAAGCCAGATGAATTGACCTTGGATGAATGCATCAAACTAGCAAAAATGGTTCCAGCCGAGGCGTGGCAAAAAACATTTAGAAAAGAAGAATATCCTAGACCTAACTCGGAGGCTTATCTAGCAAGTTACGAATCTTTTAGAATCAAAGTTTCAGGATATCCAAGTTATGGTGATTCTTATGTTGAAGTATACTCACAAGGTTCATGCATGACAGGGTGGTACAGTGAATCAAACTCTAGACTAGAAAATAAACTAGATAAGTTAAATAGGTTTATTAAAGAAAAACATGAAAATTATCAATTCGCAAGAAGACATAATCAACTAAAAACAATAGAAGGTCAGGAAAGAATTAGTGAGGTTGCAAGAGCAAGAGCTTTGTTAAGGAGGGGAAAATGACAGAACGAATATATTTTGTAGATGATTGGGGAAGTAGGCTTTTGAAATATAACATAGCGGTTAATAAGTTCCATGCTACACTGGATTTTTTCAAAGAAGATTTTCCTATTGTGTCTAATTATTGCTTGGGACTTGCTTCAAGAGCAGTCAAAGAACCAACATTTACAGAAATATTACACAAACTCCATCAAAACGGATTTAATCGGGGGGATATGAAAGCTGTAAAAGGGTTGATTCAAATGAATTTTATGTAGGTTATGTAGATATCAGAGAACCTGAACAAGATGACTTACAACACAAACGTGTTATGTCTGCTATTCCCTCAGTAGCCAGATTTAATCTTATATATACTATTATGAAAGCTCCCTTATTTCATGGAGATTTTATAAGTGCAGTTGGATTGGGATTGAAAGTATTTACTTAAGGAGTAAAAAATGACAATAAAAAAACATCTGCCAAGCATTACAAGCACATTAGTTCTTGGTGGTTCAATATTATTTTGTTTTGCTGCGGGAATTGTTGAAACCATCCCTAATTGGAGATTGATAAATTATTATAATCGAGCTTTGACATTTTATGCAGATACAAGTGGAAATGGAAGAATAGAGCCTGATGAGGAAACCAAATTCTTAGATGATTTTGTTGCAGATGTAAGAAAACTTCCAGGTTATGAAGATTTTAGATTAAGGGCGGAAGACATTCCAAAATCTAGTGTAGATGCCAAAACAATCCTTCCCTTGATGCAAGAATATCGTCCTGTTCCAACCTTCTGAGGTAAAGCATATATCTTTTAATTGAGCACAATCTTTTTAAACTACTCTTTCTAAAAAAGGATAGATTAAAAAAGTCAATAAAAAAGGGTAAGGAACAAGAAAATGTCTGACGAAAAAATAAAAATAGCTATGATGTCTGCTGCATCAAAAGCACTAGCCTACAAGAAAATAAATGCCCGGGCAGATCAAGAAGAGATTCTGCAGTTTGTCATGAATGACATGAGGGTAAGAGGACAGGAGAAAATAGGCGCAATGGTAGCAGCAAGCAAGGCTCTGAAATATAAAGAAGAAGAAAGTGACCTAAATGACAAGAAGATTATGCAGAAAGTCATGGATGATGCTAATGATATCCTCATGACAATGAGTATAGAATAAATTCCTCCCTAAAGAATCTTCTTAAATATAGACTAAAATGTGTCTATCTATATCTAATTAACATAAAGCGCACTATTACTAGACTAGGCGCATGAATATGCTAAAGATTAATCTAGAATAACTTATACATCTTTTTTATATAACTCATATCTAAGCCCTATTTCCCTATTATACTGCAAATAGTTAGATTTTTAAGCCCTACCTTATTATACTGAAAATGCAATATTGCGAAAGATGTGGCGCAAGGCTTATAGGGGATAAATGCCACAAGTGTGGAAAGAGCTATGAAAAAGTCAAGAACTTAGACATAGTTAAGCATACTGTAAATAAACAGATGCAAAGGCACGGCATAAGGCTTCCAACCACACCAAGACTAGTGATAATCTTAGCAATACTAGCTATCGCTGTTCTCCTTTCTTATATTATATTCTCTAAAGAGAAAACCCCAGACACAAGTTCTGTTCTCTCAAGAATCCAGAGTCAAGTTACACAATCAACTCAACCAACATCCTCAGCTCAGACCCAGGCAGAGAATACTCCAACAAGAGCCTCTCTAAGAGTTTTTCATCAAATGGTTAATCAATTTGGAGGAACTCTAGGTTGTTTTGGCAGGGTTGATGGCGGAGTCACAAATACAGGCTCAATAGATGCCCAGGGCGTTAGGGTGATTTGCACAGCAGAAGAAGTTTCCTCTCAAAAAGATCTTGGAATGATAAAAGCAGGAGATACTCAGGCTTTTCAAGTCATCTTGAATTATGACTGTGAGCACATGAGAACAGAGGATTGCACAGTAACATGCTCAAACTGCTGAGAAAGGAAAGTAATAATTTTAAGAGTTAAGTAGAAAAGATAATTAGTTCAGCCATGCCCAACGGCACAAAATTGTGGCTGAAAAGTTTATTAATATATAACCCTTTATCTAAAATGGAAGAAGAAAAACAAGAATACCAAAAAGAGAATAAGCAAGAAGAGAAGCCAAAAAAGAAACTTGTGCTAGATGCTTCTTCTATTATCATGATTGTCTCTCTTATCTTGATTTTCTTGACAACCATTGCCAATAATGCCAAACTCTTATCAGCTTGGATTGCCTGGCCACTATTAGGCATTTTCTTGGCATGCATGATTTTGGCTATGTTCATAAAAAGAAAGTAGTTTATTTTTATGAATGCTGAAAATTCCTAATTTTCAAGCATTTTTGCCAAAGAGAAATAAATACAAGGTTGAGAAGAAGGAATAAACACAAGACTGCCTCAGCACAAATATGTCTTGTTAAGAATAATCTTTTATATTCTAGCTCTCCAGAACAGCTTTAATTCTTCTTACGCCCGCAGCAACAGCTTCTTCTTTAAGAATTCTAAAATGTCCGAGCTCTTTTAAGTCTTGGACATGCGGGCCAGCGCAAATCTCACAGCTAAACTGATTCTTGCCTTTTTTATCACAGATACTATAAACTGAAACCTTATCTCCATATCTTTCTTTGAAAACAGCCTGAGCTCCCTTCTTCAGAGCCTCATCAACAGACATTTCTTCTCTCTTAACCTCTAATCCTTCCTGAATTTTTTTGTTGACAACATTTTCAATTTTTTTGAGTTCTTCATCTGTCAACTTTCTCTCAAAATTAAAATCAAACCTTAATCTTTCAGGGGTTATATTTGAACCTCGCTGTTGAATTTCCTCTTTCAAAACTTCTCTCAGTGCTTGATTTAGTAAGTGAGTTGCAGTATGTAATTTTGTAGTTGTTTCTGAATTATCTGCTAAACCAGATTTAAATTTTGTAATTATTGAGGCTCCCGATATTGTTTGGTGTTTTTTAAATTCATTTTCAAATCCTTCTTCATCAACCTTAATGCTCCTCTCAGTGCATAGGTCTTTAGTGATTTCAAAGGGAAATCCAAAACTCTGGTACAATAAAAAGGAGTCTTCTCCGCTTAATTTTCTTGTTTTTCTTTCTGAAATAATGTTTTCAAATTCTTTGATTCCTTTGTCAAGTGTTTCTTTGAATTTTATTTCCTCTTTCTCAATCTCTTCAAGAATAAAGTTCTCTGTATTCTTGAACTCTTTATAGTCACTATAATAATTGATAAATATTTTCGCAAGCCTTTTGCAGAATTTTGCTTCAATTCCAAGTCTAAGTCCGAATCTTATTGCTCTTCTTATAAGCCTCCTTAAAACATAGCCCTGTTCAACATTACTTGGAACAATACTCTCATTTAAGATGAAAACAGCAGCCCTGATATGGTCAACAATGATTCTCATCATCCTTGTATGGTCTTGATTAAATCCATAGTGCTTATCTGATATTTTTTCAAGTTCTTTTATTGCTGGCTGAAAAATCTCTGTCAGATAATTATCTTTTAATCCATTTAAAATAGTTAAGACTCTCTCAACACCCATGCCTGTATCAATGACCTTGCGATTAATATGCTCAAACTTCCCTTCTTTTGTTTTATTATACTGGACAAAAACATCATTCCATATCTCGCACCATTCTTTTTCCTTAGATTCAGGATTGCTGTTGGGTTTTGGTTTTCCAATGCTAGCATAGACATACATTTCAGTATCTGGTCCACAAGGCCCTGTTTTTCCAGCAGGTCCCCACCAATTCTTCTCTTTTCCAAGAAAAACAATTTTTTTCTCATCTATTCCTAAATTTTTCCATATCTCTGCGCTCTCATCATCTCGCAGAGCATCATCATCTCCTTTAAAGCATGAAATAGATAATTTTTCAAGGGGAATTTTTAAGACTTGGGTCAAGAAATCATAACTCATCTTAATTGCCTCTGCTTTCCAGTAATCTCCTAAAGCCCAATTGCCTAACATTTCAAAAAAAGTATGATGAAATGCATCTCCAACTTCTTCAATATCTCCTGTTCTTATGCATCTTTGAACAGACACAAGTCTCTTTCCAAGAGGATGCTCTTGTCCAAGAATATAAGGAACAAGAGGATGCATGCCTGCTGTTGTAAAAAGACAAGTTGGGTCATTTTCAGGAATAAGACTTGCATTAGGCACTAGGGCATGTTTCTTCAACTTGAAGAAATTTACATATTGAGATATCAGCTCTTTTCTTGTTATTTTTGGCATGAATATCTAATTGAATCCTGTTTTTAAAAGTTTTTAAGTTGGATTTGGATTAGAAATATTTTTAAAGTACACAACAATTTATCTTATTAAGGTTTTAGATGATTTATAAAAATGTCAACAGAATCAACAAAATACATAAAATTCTCTCTAGTGCATAAATGGAATGATATAATGGATGATTTAGCTGCCTTGCCAAGTAATCCGATAGAATTATGTATTAATATTCCAGTTGGTTCAGATGCAAGGGCAATAAATCTTGGGGCAGCACTAGATAGAATAGGTATGACCTCCCCATGGTCTATAACATACTGCTCTAGAATTAGAAGAGGCTCAGAAATCTTGCATAAAGTAGGAGTTAAAGAAGAACCTCTTCCTGGAATCTACAAAACACATGATTTGATAGTTCGAGTTCAAGACACTGGATAAGATTGATTTTTTAGGTTTTCATTTCTTTTCAGCAATCGCAAAAAGCCCAGTATGTTCTTTGCTGTCTTCTATTTCTAGAACTTTAAAACCTGCTTTTTTCAATTCTTTTAGAAATTCCTCTTGAGTATAGAAATAATAATATCTTAAATTTCTTTTTTCATTATTTTTTCCAGTTCTCCAAGCTAAAAGTATTTCTTTTTTATTCTTGAATCTCTTGAAAGCAGGATGATTTGTGTTCCAAATAGTGATGATTACTTTTCCTTTATGTTTCAAGACCCTATAAAGCTCTTTCAGTGATTTTTCTCTTTTTTCCTTATCTAGGCAGTGCAAGGCAGCTATAAACAAGGCCCTGTCAAAAAAATTATCTTCAAAGCACCCTAAGTCAGAGGCATCTTTTTTGAAAGTTTTATAAATAATATTCAATCTTTTTGCTTTTTTCTCTGCAAGACTTAGCATGTTTTTTGAGAAATCAACAAGATAAAACACAGCACTCTTATTTTCAACCAAGTTTCTTCCTGAACCACATCCAAGGTCAAGGATATTTCCCTTCGCTTTCTCAACAAACTCTGTAATTTTAGGTCCAGTCTTATTTCTTCGTTCATTCCAAGATTCAGCAATTTCATCCCATACTTGCTCTTGATTAGGAACTTCACTTTTCATTTTGTTCATTTTAATCAGCATCCTCGCGTTTTCCTTCTTTAAATGGAACAAGGTCATAGACATGAAAATTCTTTTTTTCATCAAAAAACCATTCAATCAGAACACTATCCATTTTGACCTTTTTTATAATCTCCAGCAGCATCAAGAGCTCTTTCTGATTAAGAAGCTCCTTGTCTCCAATGAATTTCTCTAATAATGGCAGACCCCTGCCTCTTCTTATGAATGTATAGTGCACATCAGGCACTGGTTTGTCAGGAAATAAACTGTCTCTTACTCCCTCAATAATAATCTTATCCTTACTGACCAGGGTATTTCCCACTCTCTTAAATTTCCAAGCAGGGTATATAATAAAACTAGCTCTCTCACTTCGCACCCCTAGCCTCTCTTTAAATTCAGGAATCTTTTTCTTTATCTCCTCTTTGCTGATTTCTGGAGCAAATGGAAGTGAAAAACCCCTTCCATCGTCTACTGAGGTCCTTATGGTCCAGCCACAATAGGCCTCTCTCTCGCCAATCCATTTTATTTCCTCAAAATTCTTAACAACTTCAAAATTAGGAACAGGCAGACCAAACTCCCTAGCCTTGATTAATCTTTCTGCTTTGCTCATCATTTTTTCTATTTTTACCTATGTTCTCTACATCAATTAAGTTTTTAAATATTCAAGTTATGAAGATTTAATCACGTCTAACAAAAACGCATAAAAACAAAGAAGCGCACTAATGCTAAACAAGGCGCACAAATCTAAGATATAAATGTTTAGATATAAAGTTTTACAGCAAAATAAAAAATGCCATCTAATAAGATTAAAAAATCAATCAAGAGCAAAGACAAAAATCCAATAAATCCTCTTGAAGAAGCAAATAAGCAAGTTATTGAGTCAGCTAAGATTCTTGGCTTGGATAAAGATATAATTGATTATATTCTTGAGCCAAACAGGGTAATTGAAGTCAAGGTTCCAGTTATGATGGACAATAAACAGCTTAAGATTTTCAAGGGCTATAGGGTTCAACATGATAATTCTCGAGGCCCTTACAAAGGCGGAATAAGATATGATAAGAATGTTTCTCTAGATGAAGTCAAAGCCCTGGCATTATGGATGTCAATCAAGACAGCAGTAGCAGGAATTCCATTTGGGGGAGGAAAAGGCGGAATAATAGTTGATCCTTCAAAGCTTTCAGAGTGTGAACTTGAAAAGCTAACAAGGCAATTCTCAAAAACAATTTCAGATTGTGTTGGTTCAAAAAAAGATGTTCCTGCTCCAGACATAAATACAGATGGCAAGATTATGGAGTGGTTCAGACACGAGCACTGTAAATGTTTAGGTCATGATACTTATGCAGTCATCACAGGAAAGCCACTTGAAAACCGAGGTTCTTTAGGAAGAAGAGAGGCAACAGGTCGTGGTGTTTTTTTCACAATTATGAATGCAATCAAAGACCTTGGCCTGAATAAAGATGAACTTCGGGCGTCTGTCCAAGGATTTGGAAATGTTGGAAGCCACTTAGCTTTATTCTTATTTAAAGCAGGAATAAAAGTAGTTGCAATTTCAGATTCATCTGCCTGTTTATATAAAACAGATGGATTAGATATCACTTCTCTTCATCACTATGCTCAAAAAAACAAGACAATCAAAGGCTATCATGAATCAAATCTCAAGATTCTTGATAGAGATAAGATTTTTGAACTTGAATCTGAGATTTTATGCCCCTGTGCAATTGAAGATGTGATAACTTCAAAAAATATGAAAAAAATTAAGGCAAAGATAATAGCTGAAGGTGCAAATGGTCCGACAACAAAAGAAGCTTCTGATTATCTATCTAAAAAAGGCATCTTCATCATTCCTGATGTTCTTGCAAATGCTGGCGGAGTTGTAGTTTCATATTTTGAATGGCTTCAGAATATACAAAACAAACCATGGTCAGAAAACACAGTCAACACAAGGCTTAAAGAAGTAATGGACAAAGCATACTGTGAGGTTTATACACTCTCAAAAAAAGAAAAGATTTCAATGAGGGCCTCTGCCTATGCACTAGCATTAAAAAGAATCAGTGATGCTATCTGGGCAAAGATGGCAAAAGCCTAAAATTCTCAGATGCCAAGTTTCTCTCAGCAAAACATTTATAATGTTCTCAAGGGTATTTTTATAATGGTCACTTACGATAAGTTTGCCAAATTTTATTTTGAAAGAAGAAATAATAAAAGGCGGTTAGATTATAATCGAGATATTGAGATTCCTGCTTTGATTAAGTTAATTGGAAATGTCAAGAATAAAACCCTTTTGGATATAGGTTGCGGTTTCGGAGATCATGCCAAGATACTTTCAAAACAAAATTATCAAAAATTAATCGGGTTTGATATCAGTAAAGAACTGATTAAGTTAGCAAAACAGCAGCAAATTCCTAGATCTTTCTTTTACATAGGCGATATGAACAAAAGATTAAAACATAATAACTCTTCATTTGATATTGTACTTGCTGGCCTTGTGATTCACTACGTAAAAAATCCAGTTAAATTGTTTAAGGAAGTGAATCGAGTTCTGAAGCAAGGAGGAATTTTTTGTTTTTCAACAGGGCATCCCATCTTTGATTTGGTTAATCAGACTGATAAACATATGGTGGGAGTAATAAAACAAGCAAATGGAAAAAGAATCATCTTTGGTAATTATTTTGATGAATCTCCAAAGAAGAATGATTTGGGTGGCTTGGGAAAAATGAAGGTATACAATTTCACTTTTGAGACATTGATTAAAGCAGGATTAGATAATGGTTTTGAATTAATAGACTATAAAGATGCTAGACCAACACCAATTTCTAAGAAATATGATGCAGAAAAGTATAGAGTCACAACCACCTTGCCGACTTTTATTCTTTTTAAATTTAAGAAGAAATAGTCCTTTCCGGGCATAAATTAGTATTTTACAAATTTCACAAAACAAGCCCATACTTAGCCACTAGTTCGTTTGCTCTACAAAAATTATCTTGGTTTTGTTGGTTTAAAAACGCTTGACTCTTATAAAAATCGAATCGCCTCTTGATTTCTGCGAATGAGGATTCTCTTACAATACGATCGTTAGTTATGCCCTCTTTAA
>CAYPSK010000003.1:0-40918 GCA_964413705.1 Candidatus Woesearchaeota archaeon
CGATTAATCCTTGATTTTGTTTTCTTTTATTTTGGCCCGTGTTTTCAGTAGATTTAAAAATTGTCATTTATTATAAAAACATGGCAGAGGATTATGTATGTGCAGGGCAGAGGAAGAGCAAGAAACAGCTGAAGAAAAAGAGGGCTTGGAATAGATATAAAAGAGGCGGGCACGAACGAGCTGGAAAAAAGATAGTATAAAATTGTAAAATTATGAGATTCAGTTTACGCGCTTCATTTTTCCATAGTGCGCCTTGTTTAACAGACTAACGCTTAACTAAAAAGAACAAAAAAGAGAAAATGGATATTATATTAATTTCAGACATATTTTTATGTGTTGTTTCTTTGCTTTGGCTTGTTTATGCTTCTATATCTGATTTGAGAAAAAAAGAAGTTGCGAACTGGGTATCATTGTCATTGATGTTCATTGCTCTGATAATCAGGAGCATTGTTTCAGTTATGCTTGGACAGAGTATTTTGATTATTTTGGGCATGATGGTTTTGTTTCTCTTATTTTTTTATCTTTTTGTGAAAGAAAAACCCATTTGGATACAGATTGCCGGAGCAATTATCCTAATTGCTGTGGGATTTTTATCTAGGTCTTTTAATTCACTTGGTTCTGTTAATTATTTATCAACAGGATTTATTGCATTTGGCATATTTTTTATCATTTCAATCCTATTATACTATGCGAAGGTTTTTGGAGGGGCTGATGCAAAGTTGCTGATGGCACTGGCATTTGTTTTTGCAACAACTCCAAGTTTTTTAGGGTTCAATTATTTCCTGCCTGTTGATTTTTTTGGTTTTTCTTTATCTAAATCAAGTTTTCTTGTTGATTTTATTATCAATAGCTTATTAATAAGTTTGGTTTATGGATTAGTTTTTTCAGTGATTATAGCAACAAGAAATAAGAAAAAATTTTCAATAAAATTCAAAGAAATCAATTCCAAATTAAAGGTTTTCAAGATTATGTGCTTGATAATTGGAATTATCTTTTTGGTTTTAGGGATTTTTCAGAGGGTATTAATTATTCCCGCAATCCTTATCCTTATACTGCCGTGGTTCTATGCTTTTATCAAGAGTGTTGAGCAAGGAGTTCTTGTTAGTTATAAATCATGGAATCAACTTCAGGAGGGAGATTGGCTTGTTGAAAATACAAAGATAGGAAATAAAATACTAAAGCCAAGTGCAGATGGATTGTCAAAAGAAGAAATCTTTTTGATAAAAAAATTAGGAAAGAAAGTTCTTGTCAGAGATGGAATAGCCTATGTCCCTGTTTTTTTACTATCAGTTATAGTCAGTCTGCTGTTTGGAAACCTCTTTTTAGGGCTGTTGATGTTGTTGGTGTAAATGTATGTGTTACTAAGAATCTATCTTCTGTCTTGCGTAAAGCATTATTTGAATTAAAATAGATTCTGCGCACGCTCAAAAAGCGTAGCTTTTGTTTTTTTAATGGGATTAAAGAATTACATTACACAGCCTTTTATTAGCAAGTATTTCATAATAACAAAAGGATTACTTGATTGTTCTATGACCCAGGCTTTTCCTGATTTTATTATATTTTTGATGTCTGAACAGACAGTTGTTGAGGATTCAAGTCCTGGAATGGTGTTTATGTTTATTGTTAGTAGCATGTCGTAATCTTGGCCTGCATATCCTGAAACAGAACCTCCAGACCCTATAAAGAATTTATATCCTGTGAATTGATTCCTGTCGTTGTGAAATTGGATAATTAATTTAGTACTACTTGGGAGCTTGTTCATTTCTGGAGATTTTTGAAGCATGTTTTGAAGTTGAGAAGCAGTCACCGAGGGCAAGATTGGCGGGGGTGTAGGGGCTTGTGGTTGAACTGTTTGGGGGGTTGTAGCAGATGCTGGTTTTGGGGGTGGTTGTGATGCAGGGGTAGATGTTCGCGGAGGATTTTTGGGGCTTATCTGGTTTGTGTTAGGGGTTGGATTTGTGTTTTCTTGAGATGTTTTTTGAGTTGATTTGTTATCTTTTTCAATTGTAAAATTAAAAACAACTGCTGCTAGAATCAACACTATCAGAATCGCTAGTATGATTACTCTTATTTTTATTCTTGGAGGTTTTTTGTGGTTGAACATGATTAATTATATAATTAGAATATTCTGTTTTTTATGCGCTTTATTTACATTAATGCGCTTTTTCTTTAATTTATTTAGGGCATTCTTTTGCCAGTATGTTTCATAATCCTCTCAACTTCTCCCTCAATATGGGCTTTCTTCTTTTTTTCGTATTTTTCTTGCTCTTCTTTTATTCCTTTGATGACTTCAGTATGAGAGGCTTTTTTTATCTTATCTGCAAGCTCTTTAAGTTCTTTTTCATCTGCCTTTTTATGCTCCCAATCAAAAGCAAGATTGTCTGCTTCATATCTCGGAATCATGTTTATAACAAAGTGCTGGATTCTCTGTCCTGCTAACTGCCCTTGGGGGATGTATATACTGAGGGCTTTTGCATCTAAAATTTTGATGATGATTGGAGATAGTGTTTTGACAAAATAAAATATCTTGTTCAAAAGTGTTTCTGGAATCTCTTGAATGAATTGATAGTGATGCTTTGGAATTATCAGCATGTGTCCTTTAGATGCAGGCATAATTTCCATCAGTGCGAGAATGTCTTGATCATCATAGACTTTAATAGAAGGAATCTTTCCAGCAATTATTTCACAGAAGACACACTTGGTATTTTGTGCGTTTGTCTGGGTTTTTATGAATTCCTCAAGCTCTTCAGGACTTGCCCCTTCAATCTCTTCTTTCAAGCTCATGGCCTGCTCTTTTGGAAGCTTCCTTAGCTGCTCGATAAGCTGTTTTTTTATTTGTTTTGCCTGTTCAGCTGTTAGTGTCATGCTTATCTTTGTTTTTTTGGTTTTAAATATCTTTTTGAAAGAAAAATAATAAGTCTTAGAAACATTTATAAAATAAAAAATCTCTTATATCAGATAAAAGAGGAAGAATAAATAGATATGGCAAAGAAAAAAAAGGTTGTGAAAAGAGTTAAAAGTGTTAAGAAACCAAGCCCAAGTTCTAGTGGAAAGAGAAACAAGAACTGGTTGACTGCTTTGTTGCTATCGATTTTTTTAGGATACCTTGGTGTTGACAGATTCTATATGGGATATACTGGCACAGGCATCTTGAAATTATTAGTTTCGATAGTCACAATCGGCATGGGTGCTTGGATCTGGTGGATAATTGACATAATATTGATTGCAGTCAAAAGCCCATCATTCAAGGGAATTAACTGGGTACAATAAACAACTCAATTAAACAACTGATTAAGATTGAACTTTTGAATTGACCTAATAAAATGAGAAAACTAAAATTGGGTAAGAGAGGAGCATTTGAGATGAGCATAACTACAATAGTTATACTTGTCATTGCTATGACTTTGCTAGTTCTTGGCTTAGTGTTTGTGAGGCAGATTTTCGCGACTGCTACCAAAAGCGTAGATGTAATTGATGACCAGACCCAGAATGAATTGATGAATTTGTTTGGGGAGAGCGGAAACGATATTATTGTTAAGCTTGGCTCACAGCAAACAGCTAAGATAAAACAAGGAACAGAGAATTTTGGATTTATGGTGGGGGCTTCTCCAGATGATCCCACAACCTTTAGCGGCTGCGTATATTCTATAACTGCACCATCGGGTAGCGGGGATTGTAAAAATACAAACACTTGGTTTATAAATAATAAATATCCAACTGGTGTTAAGTTCAATAAAATAACTTCGAGTGCGGTTTTTGCTTTAATCAAGATAAGCATACCTGATAGTCAGCTGCCTTGCCAACAGATGTTTAATATTCAAGTCACTTGTCCGGGAAACTGGGTAAGACAGGATTACTTCAATATTGATGTTACTAAGAAAGGTTTTATTTAGTTCTTTGATTCTAGGAAAGTGAAAGATTTATAATATTTAACATTTTATGACTTGTTATGAATAATAATGCTTTTAAATGGTGGGATGAAGAATATGGTTTTTTGGAGATTTTTATATGGAAGGGGATAATTCAAAAGAAGGTTATCGTATTGATGAAAAGCAAAATCTAAAACAAAGAACACTTGCAGAAGTCGATGGTGTTCTTTGCCTTCTTGGTTTAAAGCCAAAATCTAAAATCTTAGATTGTCCTTGTGGTTATGGCCGCCATTCAATTGAATTAGCAAAACGCGGTTTTATGGTAATTGCCTCTGATTTAAATTCTAAACATTTATCTATTGCCCAAAAAGAGGTAAGGAAAGAATCTGTAAAGATTAAGATTGTAAAGGAGAATATGTTGGATTTAGATTATAATTCTGAGTTTGATGCGGTTATTAATCTCTTTTACTCGTTTGGATTTTTTTATACTGATGAAGAAAACTTTAAAGTGTTACAGAATTTTTTCAAGGCACTTAAACCAAATGGCCAATTCTTAATGCATACGGACGTAAATATTCCTTTTGTTTTGTCTGGAAAATACAAAAAAAGTGAAACAAGAAGATTGGAAGGGGGAAATATCTTAGAAATTGTAGAAGATTATGACCCAATTACAAAAAGAATGAATGGGTCTTGGGTTTTGAAAGATAAAAATGGAAAAGAAACCAAAAAGAAGTATTCTGTAAGAGTTTATTCCAAAGAGGGGTTTATTGAATTGTGCAAGAAAGCAGGTTTTAGATATTGTAAAGCTTATTCTGATTGGAATAAAAAGCCGTATTCAGAAGACTCTGAAGACATGATTATTGTTGCCACGAAGTAGACTAAAAAATTCAAAGTCTTAATATATGAAAAGTATTTAAGCACAAATTTATTTATCTTAAAAGGTATGGAATAAAAATGGTGATAAAACTTTTCAATACACTGACGAGGAAGAAGGAGAATTTCAAGCCAATTAAGAAAGGATATGTCAGTATGTATGCTTGTGGCTTGACAGTATATAATTATGCACACATCGGAAATCTGAGAACTTATGTTTTTGAGGATATCTTAAAAAGAGTCTTGATATACAATGGGCTTCGAGTCCAGCATATAATGAATATAACTGATGTTGGACATCTTACAAGTGATGAAGATTCTGGGGAAGATAAGCTAGAGTTAGGGGCTAAGAGAGAGGGAAAAAGCCCCCAAGAGATTGCAAATTTTTATACCCTGGCTTTTAAAGATGATCTTAAAAAATTGAATATTATCCCCCCGGATTTATGGTGCAAGGCAACAGACTATATTCAAGAGCAGATTTCTTTAATTAAGAGATTAGAAGAAAAGGGATATACTTATATTGGCAAGAATGGAAATGTTTATTTTAATACTAAGAAATTTAAGAATTATGGCAAACTTGCAAAACTGAATCTTAAGAATGATGTGAGGTCTCGGGCTGGAGAGGATTTAAATAAAAAAAATCCCAGAGATTTTGTTCTTTGGTTTTCTTTGAGAGGAAGCAAATTCAAGGGGCATCTTTTACAGTGGGATAGTCCTTGGGGCAGGGGTTTTCCTGGATGGCATGTTGAGTGTTCAGCTATGTCGATGAAATATTTAGGAGATAGGTTTGATATCCATTGCGGAGGAATAGATCATATATCTGTTCACCATACAAATGAGATTGCACAAAGTGAGGCAGCTACTGGAAAGAAATGGGTTAATTACTGGATTCACGGAAATTTTTTAGTCATGGATAAAGGAAAAGGTACAGAGAAGATGGCGAAATCTTCTGGAGAATTCATAACTTTGAAGACCCTGATAGACAGGGGATATAGTCCTTTGATGTATAGGTACTTTTGTCTTACTGCGCACTATAGGAATGAATTACTTTTTTCTTGGCAGAACCTAGACAGTGCGAAAAATGCATTTAATTCTTTGAGGAATAAAGTTCTGGATATTAAAAGAAACTTAGCTAGAAAAGAGATATGCAATGATAAAATACTCAAATATAAAAAACAATTCTTGAAGATAGTTAATGATGACTTGAATATGCCCCAGGCTCTTGCTTTGTTTTGGAACATTTTAAAGGGTGATAAGCTGAATAATAATGAGAAATATGCTTTAATCCTTGATTTTGACCAAGTTTTTGGCTTAAATCTAGATAATCTTAAAGATGAAAAGTTTGACTTGCCAAATGAAGTAAGAGAGTTTCTTGATAAAAGAGAAAAAGCAAGAAAAGAAAAGAATTTCAGATTATCAGATGAATTAAGGATGAAGATAAGGGCCAAGGGCTTTATTGTTGAAGATACTGAACATGGGCAAAAAGTAAGGAAAGCTTAAGTTTAAAACTTCTTTTTTCTAATGAATTCTATAGAAAAATGGCAAAATTAAGAAAAAAAACAAATTTTAGGCAAGCTCTAACTTTATCAGAGAAAACAATGGTTGCTGGCAAGAATGCTGAGCAGAATGAGGAAATAATCAAGCAGGCTGGAAAAAAGGAGTTTGTGTTGCATACAAAAATGCCTGGAAGTCCTTTTGTTAATATAAAGACAGGAAAAGAGAGTAAGGAGAGAGTCAATAAACACGATATTAGGGATGCTGCCTTATTTTGTGCAGTTTATTCTCAAGTCTGGAAAAAAGCTAAGAAAAAGAAAGATGTTGAGGTTCATGTATTTCTTGGACAAGATATTTATAAAGAAAAGGGCATGCCTCTCGGGACCTTTGGCGTTAAAAAGTTCAAGAAAATCACTGTCAAGAAAAGCGAGATAGAGAAGTATGGTGGAAGAAGATGAAAGGAGAAATCATTCAGATTCAACTCGGGAAGCAAGGGCTTACTCCAGGAACCTTTGAACTGCTTAAAAAAACATTTAAAAACCATGAATTAATTAAGATATCAGTTTTAAAGTCATGTACAAGGGACAGAAACGAGACAAAAATCTTGGCCGAGAAAATCTGTTCTGAACTTGAGAAATCAGAGAATAAAAGATTCGCTTCAAGGATTATCGGCTTTACAATAAATTTAAGAAAATTAAGAAGCAAGCTAAAAAATAAATTAGAGAGAGAAAATAGAAAAAATCCGATAAAAGGCATATAAATAAAATTTAAAGGACTGTGCGCTTTATTTTTCATTAATGCGCTCTTTATTAAACAAGACAAATATTATCAACATTAACATGGCAGAAAAAGAAAAATTTGGATTAGTTCATGAGATTCCTAGCCAGAGCTTCATCAAAGTTTTAAGTGAGAAGTTAAAAGAAATGCCTGAGTTTAAGATGCCTGAATGGGCTGCTTTTGTCAAGACAGGAATAGCAAAGGAAAGAGTTCCTGATAGTGATGATTGGTGGTATGTTAGGGCAGCTAGTATTTTGAGAGCAATCTATGTACAGGGTGTTGTTGGGGTTTCAAGGTTAAGAACAAAGTATGGCTCGAGAAAGAATAGGGGGATGAGGCCGGAGAAATTTTATAAATCATCTGGAAAAATAATAAGAACAATAATGCAGCAAGCCACGAAAACAGGTTTTGTTGAGCATATCAAGGAGAAGAAAACAGGAAGAAGATTAACAAAGAAGGGCTTAGCATATTTAGAGAGCATTGCGAAGTCAATGATTTGAGAAAATGGATGAAAAAAGCAATGAAGAACATCTGATAGAACAGGTTGCAATGCTTGAGAAAATCGCAAAAACAAGAATGAGCAAAGAAGCCATATCTCGGTATGGTAATGTCAAACTTGCGCATACAGAGACAGCGATTAAGGCGATTGCGATGATTGCACAGGCAGTCCAGATGAATCAAGTTCAGGGTATGATTGGAGACCTTGAACTCAAAGAAATATTCAGAGAGATTCAGAAAGGAAAAACAGAATTTAAATTCAGAAATTAAATAAGAAAAAATAAAGATAATATCTTATATGTGGATAATAAAGATTGCAAGACAGTGTTGTTTGCATAAAAGCAAAGTCTTGTTTAAATAGCACATAACTCAAAGATGTCAAAACATAAAACATACGTTAAGAAGATGATGCTAGGAAAGCAGGGAAAAAGGACAAAGTGGGCACCATTTTGGGCTATCCCTAAGGCTTTTGGAAAAGGAAAAAGAGTTCATCCTTCTATGTTAACTAGAGTCAAGAGATCTTGGAGAAGAACAAGAATAAAGACAAAATTAAAGGAAAATGCAAAGAGACGAGAGGGCATAGAGTTTAAATCAGGAAGAATAAGGAAGAAGTACTAAAAATGGCAAAAGAAAAGAAAACTGAAAAATTATTTGAAAGAACATATACAATTCCTTTGAGGAGTGAGTGGCTTAAAGCTCCAAGATACAGGAGAGCTAAAAAAGCTATAAGGGCCATGAAAGAGTTCTTAGCTAAGCATATGAAAGTTAAGGACAGAGAGCTTGATAAGGTTAAGATTGATAATTGGGTGAATAGAGCAATATGGTCAAGAGGAATAAAGAATGTCCCGCATAAAATAACTGTTAAAGCTACAAAGTATTCTGATGAAACAGTTTCTGTTGAACTCATAAGCCTTCCAAAAAGTTTCAAACAAGAGGAATTGTTCTTGAAAAAGAAGATTGAAAAATCAAAGAAAAAAATAGAAGAGAAAAAGAAAGAACAAGAGAAGAAAGAAAAACAGAAGAAAGCTGAAGTTGTGAAAAAAGAAGAGAAATCAGAAGAAGAGAAGCTTGAGGAGGAAAAGAAAAAAGAGGAAGAAAAAACTCTTCATAAAGAAATAAAGCATGAACCAAAGCATAGAGGTCATGAAGTAAAAGGCAAGACAGTTCAGCCAGTGCATAAAACGCAGACAAAGAAATAAGTACAAAATTATATAAACCTTTGATTTTTTATAGAATATTAATAACTAAGTTTTGAAAGGAGGTTTAATATGAAAAAAGAGATTAAAAGCAAGGGATTCATCGCTTTGTATATTGTTGTTGCAGTGGTTCTTGGATTATTGACATTGGTAAGTGTCGCGAATATGACTGGAAATGCTACACTATGGGGCACATTATTCGGTAGCGGTCCAACAATATCTCTAAATGTAACAAATCAAACAAATTGTACAGATAGTGATGGTGGAAAAGATTATTTCAGATTTGGAATAACAAAAAATTCTAAGACCACTTTTAGTGATTATTGCGTCATAGATAATCAACTTAAAGAGGGATACTGTGATGTCAATGGGGAAGTTAAAGTAGATTTGTATAAATGTCCTTTTGGATATGTTTGTCAAGGCGGTGCGTGCAAAATAAATCAAAGCAATCAAAGCCAAAATCAGACAAGGAACCAGATTAGTATTCAGAGAGTTACATATCAGGGAGTTTTAGATATGTTAAACAAGTGCAATGTAATGACCTATCTTTATGGTGAAAATTCGACAAATACTACGATGACTTGCAATGCAGTATGCAAACAAATAGGACAGGTATGTGTCGCGGCATATCAATATCAAAATGATATGGGTATAAAGAGGGCCTTGCCAACTCAATGCAATTGGAATTCTGGAACAAAGCATCTTATGTGTACTTGCTGCAGTGCGCCAAGCATATATGCTGAAGCAGACGATGTCTGGGATGAATGTTATGGTTGGTGTATGGGTCTTAGGAAATATAGCCCAGAATCTTGCCGTGCGTACTGTTCTAATGAAGCAATAGCTTAATTTTTTTATTTTTTATTCTTTTTTTATTTTCTTTAGTTTTTTAAACCTCGATTTCTTTAGATTTTCATGTCAGATTTAAGTTTAAGTAATTTGAAGAGAGAGCTTGGAAGATGCGCAGATTCTGAAAGAGCTAAAAATCTTTCTAGATTCTTCAAGACAGGCAAGGGAGAGTATGGTGAAGGAGATGTTTTTATTGGCTTGACTGTTCCTCAACAAAGAGAAATTGCGAAGAAGTATTATTATCTTAATATTAAGGAACTTCAAGAATTAATGGATAGCAAAGTTCATGAGCATAGGATGATTGCTTTATTTATCCTTATCAATAAATATAAAACAACTAATCATAAAAAAATAATAACACATTTTTATCTGAAAAATGCTAAAGAGAACAAGATAAACAATTGGGATTTGATTGATTTAAGTGCCCCAAATATTCTGGGAACTCAACTTCTTGAGGGAGACAGGTTGATTTTGTATGAACTTGCTAAGTCTGATAATCTATGGGAGAGGAGGATTTCAGTACTTGCAACGTTTATGTTTATCAAGAATAATCAATTTGAAGATAGTTTGAAAATTGCTGAAATTTTGATTAATGACCAGCATGACTTGATACATAAGGCTGTTGGATGGATGTTGAGGGAAATTGGAAAGAAAAATATTGGTGTTGAAGAGAGGTTTTTGAAGAATTACTATAAAAAGATGCCGAGAACCATGTTAAGGTATGCAATTGAAAAATTTGATGAAAGAAAAAGATTAAAATATTTAAGGGGGGAAATATAAAACGGAAAAATCAGATTTAAAAGATAAGATACTGATTTTGGATAAGCCTGCGGGCATCACAAGTCATGATGCTTGTGATGAGGTCAAAAGAATTCTAAGTGTAGAGAAAGCAGGGCATGCTGGAACACTGGACCCAGATGTTACAGGGGTTTTAGTTATAGCTTTGAATAATTCTGTCAAAATCTTGAGATTTTTGTCTGGCTTGCCTAAAGGGTATATTGGCCAAGGTCATTTACATCAGGAAATCACTTTAGACAAATTGGAAAAGATGATTCAAAAGAAGTTCATAGGAAAGATTAAGCAGACCCCACCTAAGAGATCGAGGGTCAAGAGAGTTGAAAGAGAGAGGGAGATTTTTGATTTTGAAGTCATAGAGAAAAATGGAAGAAATTTTTCATTTAAAGTTCTCTGTCAGGCAGGGACATATATTAGGAAACTGCTTGATGATTTAGGAAATGAACTTGGAATAGGTGCGCACATGGTTCAATTGAGAAGATATGTTCAGGGGCCTTTTTTAGAACAAGAATCTATCACTATTGAGAATTTTAAAGACAAAAAGAAATTAAAAAAATCATTATTTTCTATGGAAGAAGTTATTAAAAGATTAAAGGTAAAAATTGTCAAGGTTACGAAAAGCCAAGAGCGAGATTTAAAGTTTGGGAGATTTTTGAATGTCAAAGATTTTAAGATAGATATTGAAGAGCGTGAAATTTTTGTTGCCCTAAATGAAAAGAATAAGGTTGTGGCTCTTGTAAAGAAAGATGGCGATAAGATAAAGCCTGAGAGAGTAATATGACTTTTTTGAGATGTGTGTTAAATGTATTTAGTGGTTTTGGTGCTTCAGCACAATGTCGCAAAACCGGTTATATCTAATTTTATCTAAATTTATATTGTCTTTAGAATTATCTTTCATCGTGTCTCTTCTTTTTTGCTGGTTGCTTGACTCTGGCCCACTTGATTTTCTTTGGATTTCTTTTCATCTTATAGTTTCTTCTGCATTTAGATGAACAGAAAAATAAGACCCTACCATCATTTAGGGCAAAGATTATTCCTTGTCCAGGTTCTTGTGGTTTAGAACAAAATGCGCATTTCATCTTTATGTTGTGTTGTTATTGTTTATTTTTTATAACAAAGATAATGAAATGACTAAGTGAAGGCTCCTTTCATTATTTTTGTTCTTATTTTTCTTGCTTCAATTTGAGTTTCTCTTAACATGATTACATCTTTTATTCTTACTGGGCCTTTGACATTTCTTCTTATTGTCTTGCCTTTTTCATGACCATCAATTACCTTTGCAAGAACTTGGGTGAGTTCTCCACGAAATCCGGTTCTTCCAAGTATCTCTTCGACAGTTGCAGGGATTCCTTCAATAGACCTTTCTATCCTCATCTCTTTTACTTTTTTTTGGTCTTGTTTTATTTCTTTCATTTTTAAGTTGGAGATTTAATCTGATAATCAAGGTATTTTAATATTGCCTTGTTGTGCTGAAGCAGGCAATATTTAAATATTTACTTCTTTGATTTTTCTTTCTCAGTCTTTCCGCTTGTTTCAATGATAGCTATTGCTGAGCATCCGACATTGATACCTGCTGAAACTCCTAGCTTTTTCTTGCTGTCTACTGCTTTGCAAGTTATGCCTTTTTCTTTGCATAGTGCTGGAATGTGCTGGATAATTTCTTTTGGTGTAACATCCTCTGCATAGACAACAGTCTTTGCAGTTGCTCGCTCAATTGCTTTCGTAACTTCATTGATTCCCTTCTCGATTTTTCCGTTTTTTCTTGCGTTTTCTACTATTTCATAATCAGAAACCATTTTTAACCTCCCTCATATTTAAGTCAGTCATTGGTTTATGATTAGTTGAGAAAAAAGGCATTTAAAAAGCTTTCTGAAAGAAGTATAGTTATCTCCATGTAACCTCTACATCGTCTGTACGTTGATAGGGAAAAATATCAATTTCATTTTGTTTTATCTTCATTCCAGATTGAAACATTTTTGCGCCAGTCCAACAGACCATTGCTGCATTGTCAACAAGAAATTGCTTTTCAGGAATGAAACACTTGGCTTTTCTTTCTTTGCACATTATCTCTGCCATCTCGCAAAGCCTTTTATTACAGGCAACTCCTCCCCCAAGCAACAGCTCTTTTTTATTAAGATGAGCCATTGCTCTTTCTGCAACTTCTATGAGCATTGCAAAGGCTGTTTCTTGAAGTGAGAATGAAAGAATCTCGAGAGGATATTTTTTAGAGTCAAGTTTTTGTTTTAAATTTGTTAAGAGTCCTGCGAAAGCAACATCCATGCCCTTGACAGAGTAGGGAAGTTGAATTAATGAAGAATTATTTGCCTTTTTTGCAAGTTCTTCTATTTTTGCACCTGCTGGAAAACCGAGGCCTGCGTATCTCCCAAAGGTGTCTATGAAATTACCAATGCCCATGTCAAGTGTTTCGCCAAAAATTCTGTATTTGTTTGAGGCATAGGCAATAACTTGGGTGTTTGCTCCTGAACAATACAATAGAACAGGATCTTTTGCTTTTGTGATTTCCCCTATTTCAAGATGAGCAATGCAGTGATTTACAGGAACAATCGGAATTGAAAGTATTCTAGATAGTTCTTTTGCGAATTTCATGCCTTGTAGCAGGCAGGGAGATAGGCCAGGTGCATTTGACAGGGCAATTAGATTTATGTCAGAGAGTTTGATTTTTGATTCTTTCAGAGCCTGTTGAAGAAGTTGATTTTTGATATGTTCGTGATGCTTGGCTGCTTCTACTGGAATTATGCCTCCTTTCTCTGTTTTGTACATGTCTCGCAGGTTGCATAAGAACTTCTTGTCTTTTAGGATTGAGATGCCAAAGGTGTGTGCTGTGCATTCTATTCCAAGGGTTATCATTTTTCAATATTTTTTTCTTTTTATAAATATGCAAAACAATATATAAAACTATATAAACCTGGTTCGTTGATTATTGGTGATTGTTATAAAATTCAAAATGTTAAGTGTAAATCCTAGTGAAGGTGGAGAAAATCATGATTTAATTGTTTGCAAAGGCAACGCTCATGATTTTGACGATTTGAAATATTTTTGTGCCGAGATGGGTCCGCGAAGGCCGATTTATAGGCGACTTGGAACAAGGCTTGTTTTTCCATTATTAATTTTGTTAGAAGATCCCAGATATCTTCAAAAAGCGAAATCTACTATGACTCTGACGGTGATTCAAAATGGTCTGACCTTAAGTTGTTTTTCTTATTTGAATCCCGCATTTAGAAATTGTGAAGCTAGGCGCGCGTTTATTCAAGGAGAAAAAACAAGACCCGAAGAGCTTTACGATGGTCTGGCTGCGTTGATTTTAGATTCTAGATTATTAAGGAAATCAGTTCAAATAAAACCTGGTCTTTCTGATGTTGTGAAAGAAGAACCCTTTAAGACAATTGTGGACTTTACAAGAGACAATCAAATTGTTTCAAAGGCATTGGAAATTTTACAAGCTTACTATAAGTTAAGAATAAGGTTTGAAACTCTTTAATTTGTTTTAATACTTATTAGTTCTTTAAAGCCTTTTGATTTTACCAAGAAAAAGAAAAGGTGAATTTTTATATCTTCTGTTATGAAGATTCTAAGTAAGTTGAAGAAAGAAGGAATTATGTGCTTCAATCTACATTGGTGCGCTTTTGTTCTTGAAAACACTTATATAAAATAGAGATATCAAGAGGTGAGATAAGAAACGTTTAAAAAACCCAGATGATTAGATAAACTATAAAAGAGGGGCGAGTTATGAAAAAGATAAAATTGAAAAGTAAGGTTCCTAAGCCTAAGCCAGAGCATTTTCCAACACTTCTATTGTCTGAGGATGATGATATTGCTCTTGATTTTGCGACAAAAGCATATGAGAAATTCGGAAAAATAATAAAATCTGTGGTCATGTTTGGTTCTACAGTCAAGAAAAAAGCAAGCCTAGGCTCTGATTTAGATATAATAATGATTGTTGATGATTGTTCTGTTCGATGGGACCAAGAGCTTGTTGCTTGGTATAGAGAGGAGCTTGGGAAAGTTATCAAGCAGAATCCTTACAAAAGAGCTTTGCATATTACAACAGTCCGGCTATCAACTTGGTGGGAAGAGATGATTAGAGGAGAGCCTGTTATAATTAACATGATTCGGTATGGGCAGCCTTTGATTGATTTTGGAGGATTTTTTACACCATTAAAAGTATTGCTTGCTCAAGGCAAAATAAAAAGCACACCTGAATCAATTTATGTTATGTTGAACAGAGCACCGATGCATCTAGCACGAACAAAGATGGCTCTGATAAATAGTGTTGAAGGAATGTACTGGGCAATGGTAGATTCAGCTCATGCTGCTCTTGTAGCTGCTAAGAGAGTTCCTCCAAGCCCTGAACAAGTTCCTGCGCTTTTGAGAGAGACTTTTGTTGACAATAGACTTTTAGATAAAAAATATGTACAGTGGTATGAGGAGCTATATCATACAACACATGCTATTTTGCATGGAAAAATAAAAGAAGTTCATGCTTCTGATATAGACCAGTTTGAGAAGAAGACTGATTTATTTCTTAGAGAAATGGCCAAGTTAGTCAGCAAAACAATAAAATAAGAATAGAAATTCTAAAAAAGAAAATTAAAAATTAAGTTTAGGCTGCTTTTGCATATGTTGCTTTTACATATGAATCGTGGTCTAATCCAAGTGTTTTTAATATTCCCGGTAACTGCTCTTTCTCAAATTTTTCAGCTTTCTCATTCTTCTCGTTTGATTCTATCAATTCTTTGAAAGCCCTATACTTCGGAGAGTCCTTTGGCGCACTGGCAGCTTTGACCATTGTTGCGGCATGATATGCAGTCATGCTATTTGCAGATGCTTCAGCTCTATGCTGAACATTCGCAAATATTGCTGATTGCAGTGTTCTGACCAAATCAAATAAAGCTCCTGCTTTAGCCCCTGCTTCTCCGCCCTTTTCAGCTTTCTTTTTAAGGGATTCCATTAAATTTTTATAATTAGCTGATGCGACTTCTTTATTCTGGATGAGTATTTCATACTGTTCAATATCCGGAACCTTAAGATATTTAGCTAGATTAAAAACATCAGAAACCGATAAGGATTTATATCTGCCTAACCATGTGCCTGCTAAAACTTGAGTATCTGCAGAACCTATTCTTGCAGCGAGACTGTTTGGCCCATAGGTCTTGGCATATTCTCCTCGAATGTACTCTGCCATCGCTCTGCCGTATGTTATCTTCCCCCTAGAATCTGCTTGTTCCTGGCCACCACTAATTACGGCTTTATCATAAAGACCGGCTTCTCCAAGGAAAGAATACATCATTCCGACAGTGTCAAGTTGCCTATCTTCATTTACACGTTTTTCTAGTGAGTCTGCCATCTTAATTCATAGTTCAGAGGCGATTTAGCTTTATAAAGCTTTCGGTATGTTGTCCTAGTATAGTGACAACAGAACATCAAAAGAGGCAAAGATGGGCTTTCATAAGACTTATAAATCCTGGTTTTCTAAGGAGAAAATAACAAAAAATGTTCAATAAAAAGATAAAATGTGTTTGTGGAAAGAAGATAGATGTTAAGTATGAATTCTGTCCTTATTGCGGAACATCCAGAGAGGAATCAATCTATCATGGGGAGCAGAAGAAGTCAAGAGACGATGTGTTTGATAAGCAGATTAATAATTTGACAAAAGAACTTAGTCAGGGTTTTGGTATGCCAATGATAAATTCTTTTCCTTTTAAGATGCTTGTTAAAAAATTGAGCAAAGATATTGAGAAACAATTTAGAGAGATGGATAGGGATATGAGTCGAATACAACTTCCGCAAGCTCAACAATCTTCCCATATCAAAATTCCTCAAAATGCAAAAAAATCTTCAAAGCCAATAATACAAGATGGAAAGAAAGTCGGTGATGTCCAGGAGTTTAATTTTCCAGGGGGGCATGGGTTTTCGATTCAGATTCAGATGGGTGGTTCTCCTCAGAATATAACCCTGAATGGGGGGAATGGAGAAAATGAAGATTCCAGTGAAGATAGGGCAAAAAAAATCAACCTTCCAAAATCGAGAATTTCAGAAACAAGGGCTCATGCGCTTTCCAAACTTCCAAGACATGAGCCTGAAACAAAGATTAGAAGGCTTACAGATAAGCTTGTTTATGAAATAAGCATGCCCGGTGTAAAGAATGAAAAAGATATAGCAATAAATAAGCTTCAGAATAGCATCGAGATTAAAGCATTTTCAAAAGATAAAGCATATTTCAAGCTCATCCCTCTAGCTTTTCCAATAAAATCCTGGAAACTTGATCATGAGAGGCTTGTTCTAGAACTGAAAACCTAAGAATAAATACATGATTTTAATTTACGTATAAGATGAGATGCAAATTTAATTAGAACTTATCTTAAAAGATTCGGTGTTTAATTCATTTCTGAGGCCTGTCTGTTATATCCATCTTACCTTGACATTTTCTAACAAGTTTTAACCTACCATCTGCTAACTGTTCTAGCAATGCAGGAGAAGTGATTTCCCTTATTTTGTCCACTTTGCTGTCTGGAACAGTTGTTTGAGTAAATTCTCCAATAAATCTTGCTAAAAAATTATGTTCCATTCCCGTCATAACTTGAATCGAATCTTGAAAAAGAAGATATGCTCCTTCTGGGTTTCTAACAACAAACAGACTGTTGTACAGACTGGTGTCTTGACCGGTTGATCTTTTAAAAGTAATTGTTGGGTTTGTCAAAGGAAAAAAGTCAGGGCATTCATAACTTTTTTGTGTTTCATCGTCCATTTCTACATAATCCCTTGGATAGGCAATATCATATTTTTGATTAAATCTTGTTCTTTCTTGAAGCGCATCTTTTCTATCTGCATGAATAGCACGATTATAATCTCGCGTGATTTCTTCTTCAAATCTGTTTGTTTCTGGACTAAGTATTCTTACCATTTTAATCAATGTATAAAGGAGAAAGATGTATTTAAAGCTTTCTATCTGTTACTACAAGATAGTAACTAAATATATACCATCTGCCAAACTAAATTTAAAAATGTGAAATATCATAGATATGTTTTTAAATTTAGATTCTCTTATGTTTAGATGAAAAGAGGGCAGCTGTATTTATCTCTAGTTTTTGTCTTTTTTGTAGCTTTAGTTTTTAATATGAACTCAGTTTTAGCTCTCTCAATAGGGGACTTGATTCAGAGTGAGTGGGTTAATGCTGCCTTGGTTTTTTTATTATTATTCAATTTTGTGATAACTATTTTCAGAGATGTCTTCAAATCAAATTATGGTGCCGCAGTGGTCATCTCTTTGGTGGTTGCTATTGCAGGCAGCCTTAGTGTAGTTTATTATTTTGGCGCTTTTCTCTCAAAAATTGGTTTATGGCTCTTAATTTTGTTTGTTGTTGCAATTGCTCTTTTGATGATGAGATTTATGAAAGGCAATAAAGGAAAAATTGGATTTATTGTTCTTGGTGTGGGTTCTATACTCTGGCTTGCTTGGCTGCAAAAAATTCTTTGTCCTCCTTTTGGACAGCTGCCTTTTAATGTCTGTCAAGTTCTTGATGTTTTATCTTTAATCATACTAGCTGTTGTTGTAGTTAAGATTATTATCTGGCTAATCCGCTGGGCAACAGGGGCAAATTTGCACCTTGGTGGTGGAAGAGGGGGTTGGGACGATGGAAAACCTGGCAAACCTGGGAAACCAGATAAAGAAGAGGAAAATGGTGAAAAAGGAATAGTTTTTGTACGTATGCTTGTTAGAGGACATGGAAAGGTTCTTAATAATATTAATTTGACAGAATTCACTGAGGGGATACACTCCTTTAGAACTGAGAGAAGACAATTAATTTTTGTAGCGCACCCTATTCAAGATTCTTTTAGGTATTGGGCATATGATTCTCCTTGGGGTATAAGAAAAAGAAGAAATAGAATGTTAAAGATAAATTTGAAGCATGTTTTATACAGAAGAAAAAAAATGATAAGAGTATGGGCAATCTTTGCAAAAAGTGGGACACAGCCAGTAACGCAAGATCATTCTAATGAAAAAAGGCCACAAACACAAAGAACAGAGCATGAACTTAGACAAAAATATGCAGAATATAAAAAGAAAATGGAAAAGGAGTGGAATAATTATCAAGAAAGGGCAAGGAAAAATAATCAAGACCCTAAGAATAAGAAGTTGAATCTAGGAATTCCCCCAAACCGTGAACCAGAAGGCTGGAAAAGACACCATTATTTTCAAGCAATGAAGGCCATAGAGGTGCTTGCAAAAAGGAAAGGAGTTAGGTTATAGGGCATTAACTTTATAAATTATGATAATCTTAGTATAGAATAAATAAAAGAGGTAAAGCAAAATGATGGGAAAAACTTTATTGGTTATCTTTGGGATAATCATGTTGGGAATCAATTTGATTGCAACACTGCTTAGTTTTAATATAACCAACTCATTCCTAGGTTTTATGCCAACGACTATGATGATATACTCTATTGCTAGCGCAGTAATAGCTATATTGATGGTCATAGTGGGTCTAAGTCCGCATACAATGTAGACAGGAATCATAATTCAAAAAAATTTCATAGAAAATGAGACCACGATATATTTTAATGATATTTGGATTTATAACTGCGTTTATATCGCTTCTAGCTCTTGCAAAAAATTCAATTCCTCCATCAATTATGGGGGCAGCTATAACAGACAAGGTCTCTGCAGCTCCGGCAAATCCAGCATTATATTTTAGTGTATTTTTGGTCATAGGGATTGCAGCGATTATAATCTCTATTACAGAAAGAAAGATTATTTACTAGAACCAATTTTTCAAGTCTTTTTGCTTTCCAAGTTCTTTTGCTTCTCTTATCTTATTTAGGGAGTTAGAAACTCGGTCTTCTGAGAAATCGTGTTCTTTGCAGAGAATATCCTTGACTTTTGATTCATCAATGTCATGAAATTCTAGTTTATACTCTTTGATGATATTTGGTTTTTTAAAAAGTTCAAAAATCTCCTGCCAATTAAACCAGATTTCTTTGCCTTCTTTCAAAAGCTGTTTTTCCACAGCCTCGAAAATCAGAACTGGATGTTTATATTTTTGGACAAAAGTCAGTGCTTTTTTTGGGCCAATTCCTCTTATTCCTCCTGGATTAAAATCTGTTCCAGACAGAATTCCAAGGCAAATCAATTGATCATGGTCTATCTGAAGAGTATTAAAAACATTTTCAAGTTCAATTATCTCAGGTTCAATAGGAACATAAGCGCCTGATGAGAGTCTTCTTTTTTTGGATAGAGCAAGATTCTGGATAAGCTTTGGAGCTCCGAAGAGAAGAGAGTCATAGTCTTGGCTTGCAACTGCAAAACCATCATGTTTTGCAATATAAGAAGCTTGAGATTCGCCCTCACTTGGAGATTGTACAATTGGGATTCCAAGAGCTTTCAGAAGGTCTTTGCTCTCTTGAATTATTTCATCTGTTAAATGAACAGTTTGTCTGGAGTATTTGAACATATCTTCTTCTTTACCTTCTTTTTTTGCAGTTTCAAATTTAGATTCAGCATCTTTTTTTCGTTCTTCTCTTCCCTTGTTTGTATCTTTTTTTAGGTCAGGAGACTTGCCATCAAAAACATATACTATCTTTAATCCTTTAGACATAAGATTTGTATTTCTGTAAAAAAGCCCAGAGAGGTGAGAAGTTATCCGGCCTTTAGAATCCATTAGGGGAGTTCCGTCAGCCTGCCTGATGTTTGATAAGAATTGATATAATGTGTTAAAAGCATCAACAGCTATTACCTTGCCTTTAAGAGATTCTATAGCAATTTGTTTTCTAGGTACTAACTCGCCAATTTGTAAGCCCATTAATAATTCAGAAATTTAGAATATAAATAATTATTGCTCTTTGTTTATTAATCGAGAGCGTTAAAAGCAGCCAATCTATCTTGTGTAGAAAAAGCAAGTCCGTGGTAAGCCCGATAAAAAGCTTCGTCTCTATCAAGCAATCTTACTCCATCATCTGTGAAACAGTAATCCCCTCTTGTATTTCGTTTCATGTAACCTAAAGAGATTAATTGATCTCCAATCTCATCACAATGTCTTCCGCCCTGATAAATCGCCCAATTTGTATCGCCAGCAGCTATAGTTGAATCAACCCAAGCAGCGTATTGTATTGCTTGTGTCTTTATAGAATCTAGTGTTTTAGGAACAGCTGCAGTCGCAGGTTTAGTTGCATTACTTCCAGAAGCATTGCTTGTTTTTCCTTTGCATCCAGAAACTAAAAGGGCAGTAGCTACTGTAAGTGCAGCGAATCCTTTTAATGCGGTCGATGTTTTCATTTTATTTTAATGTCTCCATTTGTTACTATTCATAAGTAACAAGGGTTTTTAAACCTTTCTGTGGCTGTTGATATAAGTGTCTCGTTCCTAATTTCTTATGCTAATGATAGCAAACTTTTATAAAATTCTCTATATTAAAAAGTTTATGGAACTCAAATTTATCCCCCTTGATTATGATTCATTTGATTGGAAGGGCAGGAATTATATCAAAATTGCAGGAAGAGACGACAAAGGCAAGAGAGCAGTTGTTATTGATCATTTTGAGCCTTATTTATGGGTAATCTTGAAGCAGGGAGTTAGTGACAAGAAGATAAAAGAGCTTCAGAAAAAAATGTTGAAAATAAATGTTGAGAGTTCTGACAGGACAACATGGATTGAGAAGACCGAGCTTCATGATAAAAACTTCTTGGGCAAGGGTGTTAGGGCAATAAAAATCTTTATAACTAATTATAAAGATGCTCACGCAATTGCAGATAGGCTTGATTTTGAAGAGATTGATTATAGGAGAGAGTATGATATTGGAATAATCACAAGATATATAATAGATAAAGGAATAAATCCTCTTTCGTGGTTCAAAGTCACTGGAGATATTTTGAATAATAGCCCAGAACTTGGTGGAATAGATTCGAGTTTAGATGTGTCTATATGTGTCAGGGCGGAGAGATTTGAGATGATAACTAAAGAGACATTTAATCCAAAGATAATTGCTTTTGATATTGAGGCAGATGAACTTGAGATAGGCAGAGGAGAGATATTAATGATATCTGTTGTTGGAAAAGATGTTAAAAAAGTGCTGACTTGGAAGCAAGTTAAAGAAAATAAATCAGTGCCTGATTTTGTTGAATGTTATAAAGATGAAGCAGATATGCTCGAAGCATTCTCTGAAACTATTAAGAAAATTGAACCAGATTTACTTGTTGGGTATTTTTCAGATGGTTTTGACCTTCCATATCTTAGAGCTAGGGCAGACAAAAATCATGTTAAGCTTGATCTAGGGATTGATGGAAAAAATCCTTTATTTGCAAGAGGAAAATATACCTCTGCAAGAATTTTTGGACCGGTTCATGTTGATATTTTCAGGTTTATTGAAACAGTTTATTCTCAGTATTTGCATTCAGAAACTTTGGGATTAGATGAAGTTGCTTCTGAGCTTCTCGGAGAGAATAAACTTGAGTTTGAACACAGGCATTCTTCAAAAATAGATGGAAAGGGTTGGATTGAGTATTTTAAATATAATCTTCAAGATTCTATCTTGGCGTATAAGCTTGCTGAGAAATTATGGCCAGATATGCTTGAATTCTCTAGAGTTATTCAAGAACCTTTGTTTGATGTTACAAGAGCAGGAATGTCACAATTGTTAGAGCACTATATTCTGCATAACCTTAGAAGTTATGATGAAATTGCTGAGAAAAGACCGATTCATGATGAGATAGAATCAAGAAGACAGAGGCAGAGTGTTGAAGGAGCATTTGTTTTCCAGCCTATTCCTGGATTGTATGAGAATTTGGCGATGTTTGACTTTACAAGTATGCATACAAGTATAATTGTCTCTTTTAATATATCAAAAGCAACTCTGCAAGAGGGAAAGAAAAATGATAAAGATTCATATGAATCTCCTGAAGTTGATTGGCAGGGCAAGAAGACTAAATTTTATTTTACAAAAAAAACAGGATTTTTACCTGAAATAGTCAAAAAACTGATTGGAAAAAGAAAAGAGTATAAAAAAGAGTATAAACAAAATCCAAATCCAATTACAAGGGCAAGGAGCAATGCTTTCAAAGTTTTATCTGCAGCTGTTCATGGGTATATTGGGTTTTTTGGAGCAAGGTACTACTCTCTAGAATCTTCAGCATCAATTTTAGCTTTTGTCAGAAAGTATAATAAAGAAATCATAGACAAAGTAAATAGTGAGGGTTATAGGGTTATATATGCAGATACTGATTCAGTTGCTTTTACACTGAATAATAAAAGCAAAAAGCAAGCACTTGAATTTCTAAAGAAATTAAATTCAGAACTTCCTGGGATTATGGAGTTAGAGCTTGAAGATTTCTATGTCAGAGGAATTTGGGTTACAAAAAGAACAGGAGAACTAGGGGCAAAGAAAAAATATGCTTTATTAGGAGAGAATGGCAAATTAAAGATTCGAGGTTTTGAAACAGTAAGGAGAGATTGGTGTGCTCTGTCTAGAGAGTTGCAAGATGATGTTTTAGATATGATTTTGAAAGAGGGGAAGCCAGAGAAGGCACTGAAGAAAGTCCAGGATGTTATTGATAAGTTGAAAAAAAGAAAAATTGCAAAGGAGAAGTTGATAATTAAGACTCAGTTAAAAAAGCCTATAGATGAATATAAATCCATCTCGCCCCATGTTACAATAGCTAAGAGAATGCATGAACTTGGAATGCCGATTGATGTTGGAAGATTAATTCAGTTTTATATTTCAGAGCCACAATCAAGTTCAAAGAAAAAATCTCTTATCAGAGAGAGGGCAAAGCTTCCTGATGAGCCTGGGGAGTATGATCTTGAGTATTATTTGAATCATCAGCTACTTCCTGCAATAGAAAATATCTTTCAGATTTTCAAGATATCAAAAGAAGATATTCTTGGAAAGAAACAGATGAACCTGTCTGAATTTTAGAGTATTTAATGTATATTTTTTCTCTATAATATTTATAAACTATGGTTTCAACTTTAAAAATGGATGAGAGAAAAAGACCAACACCTGGCAATTCTGTAGATGTTAAATTGGATTATATGCCACATCTTTCTGATGAAATCTGGGATGGTAAACTTTATGACAGATTAAAAGAGATTTTAATAAGGGGCCTTATCAACTCAAATGATGAAACCCAACAAAAAGCAATTGATGACCTGGCTAAGTTTTCTGAGGAGGATTGTAGAATTAGAAGAGCATATGTCGGAGACAATTATATAATGGTTGATGCAAGTATGGGGGGAATGGGATTTGAGACTTATTGGGTTTGTAGGGTTCCTAGGAGGTATATCCGGGAGTCTAAAAAAGGTAAATTGGTAAATTTTGCATGTCTAAAAGTTTATTGTTTATAAATAGACAATTATTGTTTAGATTAAAAAAGTTTTAGAATCCATCTAGCTTTTTTTGTTCTCGCTTTTTTTCATTTTCCTGCCAGGTGGACCAGGTTTTTCTGAATATTCCATGGTCCTTGAACTCTTTGGCATGTTCATCTAAAAATTTGACTGTATCAGGATCAGAAGGATAGCCTGAGCCGAATTCATGGCCAATTTCTTTCTTGATTTTTTCAATTTCTGAGTCTCTTGTGACCTTGGCTAGGATTGAGGCTGCTGAGCACTCGACATGATTTACATCTGCTTTATGCTCGCACTTTAAGAGTATTTTTTCAGGATTTGAGATATGTTGGTGAAGATAGTTATGCCATGCCACAGTATTTGGAGAGGGACAATCAACAACAATCTCTATTTTTTCATCTGGTTCTAAGGAAATTTTTCCTTCAACTGTCCTCATAATTGTATTTATTATTTCAGCTGTTTTAATTGCTTCAACTTTATTTAGGTTTACGCCGACAGAGAGTCTTCCATCGACTTCAGTAGGAGAGGTTGCAACAACAGCATAGCTTGTTGAAATTGCTTGAATCTTTGAGAATAAATTCACTCTTTTTTCAGCACTAAGCATCTTAGAGTCTTTACAGCCTATTTTCTTCAGCTCTTTTCTTTGCTTTTCATTGACTAAGACTCCGGCCATGAGCATTGGTCCGATAACTGGGCCTCGACCAGCATCATCTATGCCTATAAAAAATTTCATATTTTTCAAGAGATTATGATTTTATAAAACTTCTGAAAAGATTTAAAAACATGTTTTTCATGATTCTTAATTCGCATTAAAAAAGATTTAGAAATTATAAAATGTTTAAAAAATTAAGGGATAATCAAATTAACAGTCTGGGTTTGCAACGTTGTAAAAATATGTATTTTTACCAAACCCTCTAAGTAAGATTCAACTTATATTAAAAAAATGAAAATCATATTATTAGGCAGCCCAGGTGTTGGAAAAGGAACATATGCTTCTTTTATAAAAGAAAAATATAAAATTCCACATATTTCTACTGGGGATTTGTTTAGAGAGGCAATGAAAAATGAGACAGAACTTGGGAAGAAAGCAAAAGAGTATTATGATGCTGGAAAACTTGTTCCAGATGATTTAACAATCCAGATTCTGGGTGAGAGAATAAAAAGACCTGACTGCGAAAAAGGATTTATGCTTGATGGTTTTCCAAGAACAATTGCCCAGGCAGAAGCTCTAGAGAAAATGCTCGGAAATATGGAGATTTCCGGCATGCCGAAAACTGATAAGTTTTCTAGCATAGCAAAGATAGATGTTGCAATAAACTTTTATGCTTCTGATAAAGTTATTATGCAGAGACTTGGAGGAAGAAGGATATGCAAGAATTGTGGCAGTATTTTCCATCTTGTCAATAGAATTCCTAAAAAACCTGGAATTTGTGATGAATGTGGCGGAGAATTATATCAGAGGGCAGATGAAGTCCCTGAAATAATCAAAAAAAGACTAAATACTTATCATGAACAGACAAAACCTTTAGAGGATTATTATAAAAATAAAGGTATTTTAAAAGAAATTAGGGCAGAAACTGATATGAATGCACCAACTTTCAAAGAAGATATTCTTGATAAAATTGATGAGGCCTTAGACCAATTTAAGTAACTACTTCTTTTTTTCAGTTGATTCAACATAAATTTCGCATTGGTGTTCGTACATTTCAAGATAGCCGCGAATAGTCATTAATGCGTTCTGTGTTTCTTTAGGATAATCATTTATTACATCTACTGAAAGAACACCCCCAAGTGTCCGTACAGTTGAAGCAACAGCTTCTTTGATATCTCTTCCTTTTACATATTTGCCAAGAATGCCTAATCTTGCAGTAACTTTTCTGAATAGGTCTTGTGCAAGCATTGGCTCTAAACCGCCGTTGGTTTCTTTGCTTCGCAATTTTGTTAATTCGGTTTTAGAAGTTTCCATTAAAGTTTTGTATAATCCCCAAAGAGTAGTTGGATTTTCTATAGTATTTGGTAGTGTGGCTGCACTTGTAGCGTTTTGAATTATCATGTTCGGATAAAGGGAGTTTTTGTTTTTAAACCTTTGTTTTCTGTAACTACTAAAAAATGATAGCGGGGGCGGGATTTGAACCACGCGATCTCAGGGTTATGGGCCCTGCGAGGACTCCAGACTCCTCTACCCCGCTATGATTTAGAATAATCCTCGCTACTTTTAAATGTTACTTATGAGAAAATTACCTGATTTTAGGCATTGGATATTTCTTATCCATGTGCCTCATGTAGAGCCTATGCGCGACAGCAATACCTGCAATAAGTAGCATGGCCCCGGCATATACTGGGGGTCTCTTTGAGGATCGCAACAAAGTTGTTTGACTGTCCAATTATATGCCTCTTGGATACTTGGGAGAGAACTAAGTTTATCAGAAAGGAGATTAAGGGATTTGCCAAAATCATCCATGACTATATTAACAAGAGGGTCATATACCATTAAAAATTATAAAATCTCAGTTTTTATACTTTATTGTTCTCAAAAATATGGTATTTTTATCGCATCAAAAACATTCGAGTTTTTTATTGTTTTAGAGAATAGGAATGGGGCTACTGGGATTTTCATTATCAGGAGGTAGTTGAACCTCGGTCTGACTTTTGAACCCAGATCACACGCGTTCTAGTGTTCTCTCCAAGGTCTCTTTCCAAGAGAGCTTCCCTAGGCGTGAATGCTAACCAAGTTATACCATAGCCCCATAGAATCAAATATCTTTTTATCTTTTTATAATCTTTGCCTTTTCTTCAGTAAGGTCAATTAGGGTTGAGGGTTTTCCAGACCTTTTTCCTTCATAGATGATAAAATCAACCTTCTTCAGAATCTTTTTATCAGCGTCATTCAGAGAAGTCATAAATGGTTGACCTGAAACATTTACAGAGGTGGTTATTATTGGGAGGTTATATTTACTTATGATTTTTGAGAACCAGTATTTTGGAATTCTTATTCCAAGAGTGGTTGATTTATCCTTTGACTTTAGGATTAGTGTATATGGTCCAGGAAGATTATTTAAGAACTTTTTATGTTCTTTTCTGATTAGGCAATTCTTTAGAATCCATTGCTTTGAGGGAACAATGATTGAGAAAGGTTGATTCTTTCTTTTTTTTATAGATTTTATTTTGTCAATGGATTTTTTGTTTAGAGCATTACATCCAAGGCCATAGATAGTATCAGTGGGATAGATGAAAATAGCTCCTGCTTTTATCTTCTTTATGAAAAAGCTTTTTCTTTTCAGGAATTCTTTCTTGTTTACCAGCATAAATTTTTAAAGAATTGAAGCTTATAAATTTAATACAAAAAGAATAAAAATGAGCGGACAGGGTGAAGGAAAATATGAATTGAAAGGTGCAAAGGTATATTTGCATGAGCAAGGCAAAAGCAATGCCCGGATAACTCATATTGATATTGAGCATTCTGAAATAAATAAAATAATCAAGCCAAAAGAAGCAACATACTGTGCAGGCAAAGAGGGAGGATGTTTTATTGGCCTGAAAAAAGAGATGCTCGAGAGAGCTAAAAAGATTCTGGATAAAGAGAAATAGGTTAGAGAAGTTACTCTTTAATAGTAACATTTATAAATAAGTTTGACTTGTTTGGTTATGCCAGAAGAATCTATTGGAAACGAAGCACTAAAAGATTTTTATTTAGTTTCAAGTTTTTGTATGGGAAATTATGGGCAGGGCCCTGTTCTTTACCAGTCCTTATCTAATGTTATGGCCGATTGTTTAGCATTAAAAAGAAGAGATTTTGGTTCTTATGCTGCTGTTAAATTAGAGACTGGTTTATTAATGGGTGTTGTAAAAAGTTTTCACGAGGATATACAGAAAAGTTTAGATGAACTTTCTACAGAAGGTTTGACAGACACGCAAAGAGATATGGTCGATTTTGAATTATCTGGGAGAATGTATCGAAGAGCAGCAAGAGCAGTTGGTCCAGAAACTGCAGAGGAATTCTTGAGATTTTATTTCTTTAACTCTGGTCATTTCACACCAGAGGAAAGAGACAATAGGTTAAGGCATCTTTGTTATAATTACCGGGGTCGTCCATTTGTAGATTTCCGGCATGATAAAAAAGCTGGAAGAATCTCTCCTATAAAAGTGAGAAAAACAGGAATAGATTATATCCCTGAAAGACCCTATAGTTAATTCTAAGATCATTAACAAAAACCTTAAAATACCTTATTTCTTAGTTTTAGTACGCCGCAATGGCCCAATGGTAAGGCGACAGATTGCTAATCTGTTTTCCTCACGGATATCCAGGTTCGATTCCTGGTTGCGGCGTCCTTTTCTTTTTTATAAGCTAGGTCTTTTGCATGTCTTCTAGATTAGTTGTAACTAGTTAGTTGTAACAAATCAAAAGGTTTAAAAATCCTAAAGACTTTATGAAATATGGCATGTATAGAAAGGACAGTTCAGGGTGTAGAGAGAAAAGCGTCAATGGATGCTCAAGTTAATTTGGAAACTCTTGATTATACCCCTATAGAGCAAGTTCCTGAATTAGAGAGGGCATTCAGGACCGCAAGATTACATATAAATCAGACAAGAACAAGCCTTGGATTGCCCCCTGTTCAAATGTCTTATTCTGATGTCAGATTGATTTCTGGTCAGGATTATAGTCTATATGTGGATGGTCCTGATTGTAAGAAACCTAGTGCCGGTAGATTCAACCATGATACTGGGTTGGCTTTTGTCAGAAAATCAATCAGTTTGGATAATAAGTTTGGTTTGGTCTATCTCGCTTCTGTTATGATCCATGAAATGTGGCATAAAGCACTGGGTAATGGTTTTTCTGAGAGAGACCTAGATTTATATGAGGGGCTTACAGAGTTTTTGGCAAGGAAGACCATGGGTTTTGTCAAGCCAAGAATCCTTGGTCCTAGCGAACTATCTGAGGACAAGGCAAGAATTGAGAGAGTGTTAGGATATGAGAAACCTGCAAAAACCTTTTCTGGAGAGATTATTGTAAGCCTAGCTAGTGGAGCATGCTTATATCATTCATATCTAGATAAAATGAGGGAAGTTGAGAGTCTAGCTAGATACTGCCCAAGAGATTTCAAAAGATTTCTTGGAGATGTTTTTACTTGGGATTCTCCAAGAGCAGAAAGAAAAGCAGCTTGATTTTTCTTCTCGTAAGATTTAAAAACACCCCCAAACATACTTTAAGATGTCAAGAAAGAAAAAAACAGAAGAGAAAGAAGAGAAGGAAGAGAAAGCAGATGAATTAAAATCTGAAGCAGAAATTTCTCCAGAAACCAAGGAAGAAAGTCCAAAAGAAGCAAAAGAATCTGATAATTTTTTAATTCCTCTTGAAGAATACATCAAAGTTTCTATTCACATAGGGACTAGGGCTGTGACTCCGACCATGAAAGAGTATGTTTATAGGAGAAAAGCAGATGGTCTCGCTGTCTTAAACACAAAGAGGGTAGATGAAAAAATCGGACAAGGGGCTAGTTTCTTGGCGCAGTATGATGTCAAAGATATAATTGTCTGCGGAAAGAAAGAGGCAGCTACAAAAGCTCTTGAAGCTTTCCACGATGCTACAGGAATAAGAGTTTTCACAAAGTATCCTGCAGGCATAATAACAAATCCTGTTCTTAAGACTTTTTTCGAACCAAAACTTGTATTTATTCTTGATCCATGGGTTGATAAGAATGCTCTAAAAGATGCAGTTAAAATTAAGGTGCCTGTTATGGCTCTATGCAGCACAAATAATAATACTCATAATGTTGATTTTGTTGTTCCTTGCAATAACAAGTCAATGAATAGTCTTGGTTTAGTTCTTTATCTTTTAGCTAAGCTGTATCTTGAAAAGCGTGGGATGAAAGATGAAGCAAAGAAAGTAAAGAAAGAAGATTTTTACTCCTTAGATGAGCAAAAACAACAAAAAATGCCTAGGTTCAAGATAGAGAGGGAGAAACTTGATTTGACAGCAGCTCGTGAGTTCATAAAGAAGAAACTTGCAGAAAGAAGAGCCCAGGAAGCAGAAGCTCCAAAAGAAGAAAAGAAGAAAAAGGAAAAGAAAGAGAAAGTCAAGAAAGAAAAGAAAGAGAAAAAACCTAAGAAAGAAAAGAAAAAAGAGTAGTTCTGTATCTAATCAATAAGATATTTAAGTTAAAAGTTTTTCAGATATTCGTGCCTCTGTAGCTCAGTTGGTTAGAGCGATGTCCTCGTAAGACATAGGTCGCAAGTTCAATCCTTGCCAGAGGCTTTCTCAGTAAAGTTTATAATGCATATCTAAATAATTACGCATGGTAAATAAATGGAGCAGAGAAAAAATAATCTCCGCGCTCCAAGAAATAGATAGAACTGGGAATCCAACTAATTCTAGCTACTTGCCTCGTCCGCTTCGTGTAGCTATAGTAAGATATTTTGAATCAACTGAAAAAGCCAGAAAAGCTGCACATGTTAAACCACAAGAATTAGAACGAAGAACAAAATGGACTAGAGATAATATACTTAAAGAAATACAAAGGATGAAGTCTCAAGGAGAAGAGTTTAGTCCGGGATATCTTCAGAAATACAAAGGAGGATTAGTAGACGCTGCTAGAAAAAAGTTCGGGTCTTTTGATGATGCAGTTTTAGCAGCAGGACATGATCCGGATGAAGATAAAAAAATAAAGCGATGGGAAGACGCACAAATTCTAATGGATATCTACTTATTGCATGAAATGGGGATATCCCTAAATCCAGGTTCTGTGTTAGAGGCGTATGCTTCTCTTCAAGAAAATGCGGTTTTGCATTTTGGTTCTTGGAGATTCGCAGTTCAAGAAGCTGGATTTAATTATGATTTAATCAAAAGAGATGCTCTAACCAGAAGAAAACCCATATCTCGGAATGCAATCCCAAAAGAACCAGTAGAAAAAAGAATTTCAGAAATCAAAAATTCTGAAATAAAGTATATAAAAGAGACCCATCCAGGTCCCAAGACGGCCGATGTACAAAAAAATCCCGCAGCACTAAAAACTAGCAAGCCCATGAAATTAGAATCGGAAATAGAAAAGGCCTGGATAGAAAAACCGAGGTATAGCCTAAAAAATCCTGGTGAAGCATATCAATTATTTTTATCTTCAGGATATCCTCAAACAGCAGAGGGTGAAAGAGATTTTTATAGAAGGGAACTAGGATGTAATCCAAATATAAAATATTGTATAGGGAGCATAGTATATTTATCTAAAAAAAGAAAATTTGGAAGGATTGTGGAAAGGAAAATAATTCCATTAGAGGATAATATAATTGAAGTAACACTAACATTGCAATTAATTAATACAAAAAAAGAACAAAAAGTGAGAATAGCGACCAAGAAGAAATTATCTTAATTTATTTTTTCTTTCCTTTCTCAACTCTCATCATGTCGAACAAGCTGCTTTTTTTGCATTCAAGGACTTTGCCTTTCATGTCAATATGAATTCTAAGCATGCTAAGGCTTATGATGCAGGTTATGTTCCAGACTTGTGTTTTTTCTTTTTCCTGCAGAACAAGGATTATCTTTGAAACATCTTTGACTTCAAAGTTGTTTTTTTCAAGCTCTTTGAGGATTATCTTTTTTACATCCTCGGTATCAATAGAGATATTTTTATCAAGTTCTCTGAAACTTCTGTCTTTTTTATCATGGGCTGGTTCTAATTGATCTTTTTTTATTTGAATTTTTTCTCCATCAAAAGCAAATGATGCAACATCCTCTTGCTCAAAAACATCCTTGTTTTTGGCATGCCCAAAATCTCCTGATTTTGAAGCATTGCCAAGCCAGAAATCAAGCTGCTGATTCTCTAGGATAAGGTTTCCTGCAGCCTGCCTCATTAGGAAGAATGCTGAGTAGAGGACAGATTTGGGATTTTCCTTTTTGAAAGTCTTGAATTCTTTACTTGCCTCAACTTTTTTCACAAGTTCTTTGAATGACATAATTATACCTCTTTTTTAAATATTATAAACATTTCTTCTATGCCCTAGTTCAATGACAAAAATAATTAATTTCTCTTCTTTAATATCTAATATAACCCTGTAATTCCCAACCCTTAGTCTGTAATAAGGACTTCCAACTAGCTTTTTAACAAAATGAAATGGCCTTATCCTGATTCTTTCAAGAACAATGCCAATTCTGTCTTTTATCCCTTGGCCCATCTTGCTTAACTGCTTTTTAGCAATATCAGAAACAATTATTTCGTACATTTATTCTTAAGTCCTTTTTTACATCTTCCCATTTATGGACTTTGCCCTCTTTTATTTCTTTTTCAGCGATACTAATATTTTTTTTTGTTTCTTCAGAAATTTCCATAGAATCCTCCAATAAATCCCAGAGAATATTTTCATAACTCTCTTTATCACTAATTTTCATTATTTTGAGTCTTTCAAGCAATTCATCACTTATTTGTATTGTTGTTGCCATAAAAATTCCTCCTGAATTTTTGTGGTTCCAAAAAGCTCCTGATTTTTTAGAACCATATCTACTATATAACTGGCCATAGTATTTAAATCTTTGGATTTTACTTTCTCTCTTCAATTTCTTTCTTAATTTTCTCTAGAAAAGCATCTGTCTTTACACCGAATTCAGGTTTTTTTCCTCTTGGCCTTATTGCAAGAGTCTTGTTTTTTTCTTCTTTATCCCCTAGGCAGATTATATAAGGAATATGGAGCATTTCAGCATTTCTTATTTTGTTGTTGACTGTTTCATTCTTTGTGTCAGTATCAACACGGATGTTCTGTGCTTCAAATTGTTTTTTGAGTTTTTCACAAGATTTGATGTTCCTGTCTGTGAATGAGATTATCCTTGCTTGAATAGGAGAGAGCCATGTTGGAAGGTTTCCATTTGTATGTTCTAAAAGAATGCCAATGAATCTCTCTATGGCCCCTAGTGCTGTTCTGTGTAGCAGGACTGGCCTGTGCTCTTTGCTGTCTTCTCCATAGTATGTCAGGTCAAACCTATCAGGCATTGCAAAATCTAATTGGATTGTGCCGCACTGCCACTCGCGATTTAGAGAATCTTTTAAATGAAAATCTATTTTAGGGCCGTAGAATGCGCCGTCACCTTTATTTATTTTATAGTTAACTTTTAGTTTCTTTAGGACTTGTTCTAGGATTTTTTCAGCCATGTCCCATTGTTTATCAGAGCCAATTCTTTTTTCAGGTTTTGTTGATAATTCAATTCTGTATGGCAAGTTGAATTTTTTATACATATTATCAATTAGTTTTATTATATTTATTACTTCTTGCTCAATCTGATTTTCTTGACAGTAAAGATGTGCATCGTCTTGTGTGAATTTGACAAGTCTAAATAAGCCTGCAAGAACTCCAGATAATTCCAATCTATGAACTATTCCAAGTTCAGCCATTCTTAGAGGCAGTTCTTTGTAGCTTCTTGGTCTTGACCTATAAACTAGAATCCCTCCAGGACAATTCATTGGTTTGACAGCAAGTTTTTTTCCTTCATACTCTGTAAAGAACATTCCTTGTTTGTATTTGTCCCAGTGTCCGGAGATGAGCCAGAGTTTTTTATCCATTATCTGAGGTGTTGAGATTTCTTGATAACCTGCTTTTCGATGTTCATCGCGCCAATAGTCGACAAGTTCATTATAAATTATAAGGCCATTATTATGCCAGAAAACCATTCCAGGAGCAACCTCACTAAAGGAAAATAAATCTAATTTCTGCCCAAGGATTCTATGGTCGTTTTCTTTTAATTTTTCTCTGTCAAGTCTTGATTTTGAGATATCATGGAGGAGTTTTTTAGTATCAATAGGTTCTTCCTTGCTTTCAAGAAGTATTTTTGTTTCTCCAATTGATTTTCCTCCTGTTCCTCCTGGCGCATCTCCAACATAAATTTTTCTTGACAATTCTGATAAGGGATGTCCCTTACATTTAAGCTCAAATTCTTTATACCAGCCAAAAGGTGCTTTGAAAACATCAAATTTTTCTTTTTTCAGTGTTTCAGAAGTTATGTATAGAACTTTCGTTGCACTTATTGGTGCAGAGGGATGACTTGTAAGATGAACATAGGGATATAAGACTATTTTTTTGCAATTAACTTGTTCGGCAATGCCTTTTATATTTTCGACTAATTTTCTTGAAATTTCTTCTTCAAAACCTTCGTCATTTCTTTCAACAGCTGAAAGAACAACTAGGCATTCTTTTATCTCTTTTCCTTTTTTCTCTTTTTCATCTAATTCTTCTGGTTCTTTTATGGCTTTTTTCAAAGCCTTGAACCTTATATAGTCACAGTGCAAAGCTATAATTTTCATTTTATCTCATGCTTAAAAGTTTTTCAGAATTTATAAAGCTAACTAAAATTATGCTTAATTTTAGTGAGGGCTGAGAATATGTATTCTCATCATTAACGAAGAAAAGCTTTTCTTCTGGAGTCTCGAAAATTCCTAATTTTCTAAGACTATTGAAAAAATCCTATTTTCAGAGCCCTAAAAATCTGTGATTTTCAAGACCATTAAAAAAGAGACAGAATTATTTTTAAGGTTTACTGCCTTAGTAGTTCTTCTAATGAAACCAATGGTGCTTCACTTGGATTTATTGTAATGCTTTTTCCATTATCTGATATTACATATACTGGCCCGTTTCTCTGGATGGTGTAGTATTTTTTATAGTAGTTTGTTCCATCACTGCTTATCCAATCTGGGCCGTCAATTAGATAAGGAATGTTTAGAAAAGTAAACGATGCTTCATTGGTGTAAAGGTCTGTCTCAGGACTAATTCCTCTGTTGATGCTTGAAAATAGCTTTTCCCAGTATACTGGATTTCTGCACCCTAGTGGGGGCATTTTATCATTGGGATTTATTCGAGTGGCTTGTTTTCTAACATAGGGCAGTACCACTCTTCCATCAACATCAATAATCAGATTATCTTTCCTAATGAAACTTCTTCCAAGGCCAGCTTGGCTTCTTCCAGCATATCTTGTTATAAAAACTTCGTAAAATCTTCTTTTTGAGCTTTCTAGAGGGCGGTCATATAAATCAGCTTCGCAAATCTTCATCCTAAAGATATTGGCTATGCCAAAATCAAATTTCTTGCCTGCTATCTCAAAATCATAGAGCATATCTCCGACACCAGCACTTGTTATATTTCCATAAGAATCCTCAGGATAATTTGTATTATTTGGGCTTCTTGTAGTTTGTGTTACAGGGGGATTTGTGGGGGTTGTTTGACTAGGGGTTTTAGGGATTGGTTCTGAGGGGATTGTTTTTTCACGTTTAACACGACCTAGTTCCCAATCAGTGGGGCCTGGATTATGGTCATAAATCTCAACAAATTCATGTTCTGGGCTTCCAGGAATGTCTTCTATAGTATATGCTCTTGCAATCCGCCAGTCATAGCCTACTTTCTCTAAAATAAATTTCATTCTCCATTTAGCAGAAGAATTAGATCCAAAATTCGGTGGCGTATAGAATGCAACCTCTCCTTGCTCTCTTTTTACATAGGGAAGTTGTGCCTCCATCTTTATCAGGGTATTTTGGAGTATTGCATCTAAATCAATTGCCGCCTGATTAGATTGGTACATTGAAAGTACTTGTGCATTTGATAAATTCTCTACATTTCTCCCAAAATAGATATTTAAAAAACCTCTAAATCGATTTCTTATGCCATACATCTCTGTTGTTCTGACACTAGCATCAGAAAAATCTCTTTCAAAATTAATAAAAAGGCTATGCAAGGCATCTCTGCATATTTCGTCTGTTATGAAAATTTTTCCAGACCAATCTTTTCCAACCCATAATGTATCTCCTTTATCTCCTGTGATAGTTTCTGCAAATACTGGGCTTAGACTGCCTAATGCCATTGATGATGCTAGAATTAAACTTAATCCCCTTGTTGCATGCCCTCTGCTCATTGTCATATATTGAATATGCTCTTGAATTTAAATTCTTTTCTATACTTTTCTTTATTCTTTTGCTTTCTAATCATTACATATATGGTGAGGATATCTCTTCTTTTGCTAAAAAACCACTTGGTTTTTGGCATGCCGAAAATCTCTTGATTTTCAAGCATAAGCAGAGCGAGGAATCGCCATCCTCTAAATTTATAATCGTTAAGTTCTCTCTTATTAACATTTTTGTTTATGCGCTTTTTTTAGTATTAATGCGCTTCTTTGTTTTTGTGATACAGATACCTCGCCCTTTAGGGAGGGGGCGTCATTTTCAAGCATCAACGGCATCACAATAAATTTTAAAAAGCCGAAACGCATGATTCTGATGTACTAAAAAAGAGATTAAAATGAAAAATAAGATATTCTTTATGATTTTCAGTATTATGGTAGTTTTTTCTATTTTCTTAGGGTCTATGTCCTTTGTACAGGGAAAAATAGTCTTGAACAGCATGGCAGGGCAGTATAATCTTGGTGATGATGTCTCTCAGACTATGAGTGTCATGACTGTGGATAATTTCCAGGGTTTTTTAAGAGCTTCATTGTACTGCAGAAGTCAAGAAACTCTTATATTTTATTCTCCGATTTCAACACTAAGTAATAAGGAAAAAACCTTCTCTTTTACATTCATTGCTTCGCAGGAAGGAGTATGTTATATTCAGGCTACTCTGGAAAAAGATTCAATTGTTGATGAAACACTATCGTCAAACTTTGAGATAACAAGCAAAATTAATATTGTGCCTAGTTTGAATAAGCAATTTTTTATGCCTAAAGAAGAACTAAAAATTTCTGGGAAAGTGGCGATGGTTGGTGGAAAAGAATTCAATGGTGCTGCAAGGATAATTCTTGATGAAAAAGAATACTCTGTGATTGTTTATAGGGGGTCTTTTTTAGAATCAATAAATCTAGATAAGGGCATTGCTCCTGGTCAGCATAACTTAATAATGCATCTAAATGATGATAAGGGAAATAAAGGTTTAACAAATATAACTTTTGAAGTCGGTGTTGTCAAGACTGGATTAATAATAAAAACAGACAAAGATATGATAATTCCTGGAGAGATTATATTGATTTATCCCATGGTTGTGGATCAGGCAGGCAACCAGATAGATGAGCCAGTATCTTTGAAGATTACACAGAAAGAGAGTATTGGGCTTGGTTTTCAGAAAACAATTGTCTTGTTGAATGAAGTCCTAAACACAACAAACCAGACAAATCAAACACCCTATCTTCAGTATAAATTTTCTTTAGATGCGCCTCCTCAAGATTATATTATCGAGGCAAGTGGGGCAGGATTCACAGCCCAAAAGATTGTTCATGTTCCTGTTGTAGAAAAAATCTCATATGAAATTATAGATTCTGTCCTGATAATCAAGAATATAGGGAATGTTGTCTATCAGAAGCCAATTGAGCTTAGCTTCACAATGGGGGATATAAAGGTGGAGAAGATAATCAATCCTAAGATTAAAGTCAATGGGCAGTTAGAGTATTCTTTGAATGATTTAAAAGCTCCTCAGGGAGAGTATGACCTGAGTCTAAAGTCAGAAGATACCAACGAGATAGTATCACAAGTTCCTTTGGGAGTAACTGGGCAGGCTTCTGGCTCGCTGAATTTAGAAGATAGCAGGGAATCAATTCTTGTTCCAGCTATAATCATCCTAGTCATTCTTTTGATTGTAGTGATTGTTATTGAAAGAAAGTTTTTTATTAACATTTTCAAGTCAAAAAAGAAAAAAAGACAGCTTCCTGCAACTTTTCATGGATATGAATTTTATAATGATGAACCTAAGGATTCTAAACCTTCAGATATGTCTGTATCAAAAAAATCTCTTTCATCTTCTGTTTCATCTCAAATTCCAAACAAGGCTGTTAAGATGGATGCACCGCAGAAAACCCCCAGTTCAATTAAAATGTCTGAAATAGCAAAGCAACATCAGAAGTCAAGAATTGAGGAATCAACAAGCCAGGATAAAAGAGTTTTCTCCTCGAGGATAGATGTTATAAAGACTTTGTTTGACAAGTATGCCCAAGGTCTTAGTGCTTCTAAAATAGAACCTAAGACAATTGCTGGACAGAAAAAAGAAGTCAGTGTCTTGATGATAAGGATTAATGGAATGAATGACCTTATTGCTTTGAAGAATAAAGATTCTTTCTTGTTCAACGAACTTACAGACACTTATTTTTCCAAAGTTCTTAAAAAAATCCAGGTGAATGGGGGAGTAGCTGATTTATATGATAATCATTTTATTATCTTTTTTAATGTAAATCCTCAAGCAAATCATCAGGCAATGGCTCTGAAGACAGCACAGGAAATAAAGAAGATAACTCAAGAGCTTAATCAAGAACTGGCTGTGAGAGGACAGGCATTTCATATAAATGTTTCAGCAGGCTTGCATGCTGGGCCTTTGATTACGTCTTCAATAGGTGCAGATAAGGCCTTGAAGTATATGCCTGTTGCAGATACGACAAATATAGCCAAGGCCCTTGAAAAAAAAGCATTCAAAGGAGAGATAATCATGTCAGAGGCTTTTTATAATCAGGTTTCAGGAATAACTCCTGCAAAGAAAATAACTCCTTTGTCAATGGGAAATAAGGCTATGAATGCATATCTTGTCCAAGAACAAGTTGTAGAGAAGAAGAATATACCGTATTGGGCAAAGTGAATTTCTAGACGCCCGCATCCGGATATTGCAGAGACTCGGGCTTTTTTATGACTACATAAAATGAAAAAATGGGGTTGATGTAGCCATAAAGGGATAGTGCTCTTTAACTTAAATGAAACAAAAGATTTAAATACTATTGTTACAATTATAACCATATGGTTAATAAATTAACAATATGGTCATTTTTAGAACCATTACTCTATTCGCAAGAGTTCTTGCATCTTGCTGAAATTTCAAGGGAATTAAAAAGTCCGCATGCAACTGTAAGAAAGCATTTAAATGAGTTTGAAAAGCAGGGCATTGTTATTAAAAAAACAAAAGGAAGATTAACGCTTTATAATGTAAATTATGATAACCCCCTCCTTTTTGACTACTTGACGCTTTCTGAAAAAGAAAGACTAATAAGAAAATGTCAAGAAAGCCTAGTTTTAAAGGAAATTGTTAATTTTTTACATGAACTTGAAAATAAAGAAATATTGCTTTTCGGTTCAATTGCAGAAAATTCGAAAAAACCAAATGATATTGATATCTTGGTTATAGGAAAGATAAAAGACTCTGTAAAAGAAGAAATCAAAGCATTTGAAAAAAGATTCAACTTGAAGTTTCATATTATTGATTTGGATTCATTGGAACAAGTCAATAAATCACTAAAAGAGGAGATTATTAAGAAACATTTAATAATACAAGGGGCTGAAAGTATAATAAAATGGATGCTGGCAAATTGAGGTGGTGTTGTAGTCAAGATAAGGGCTTAAAAATAATAAAGCCAAATGATAATCTTGCAAAAGAATATCTTCAAAGCGCAGAAGAAACTCTTTCTATATTGCAAGACATTAAAGGAAAGTCAAATATGTGGCTTGCAACAACAAAGTATTATTGTGAATATTTTTCAGTTTATGCCTTATTAATGAAATTAGGCATAAAGTCGGAGATTCATGAATGCACAATTGAAGTTTGCAGGTTTCTAGAAGAAAGAAAGGTTGTTCCTTTAGGATTTACAAAGAAGCTCGAGTTTGATAAAGGATTAAGAATTGACAACCAGTATTATTTGAAAAATAAAAATGTTGAACTGAACTTGATTGAATTAAGAGATTTTGTCTTGAAAATGAAAGATAAAGTTAATTCTATTGCTTTTGATGAAATTAATAATATCAGGGACGAATTGAAAAGAATTCTTTAGTTTTTTATTTATTTTTTAGATAAATATTTTTCTATAGATTGCGGTTTCTGCTGAAAAGAATAAAGAAAAAAAAGAAAAAGAAAAAAAATAAATAAAAAATTTTGTTTTGGTTTTATGCTTTCTTGCTTACTAGTCTTCTTGCAACAATAGCTACTACTATAGCCAATGCGATGATACAAATCATCAATAGGCTTCCATACAAGACGTTACTGCCCCCTATGACATTCCCTGTTATGGGATTTGTTTTAGAGTCAGTATTTCCATCTGTTTTGATTTCCTGAGTTGATGATGCTTCTGATGTGCATGGTCTTGATAGAGCAGGTCTATTGTCAGTTGTTCCGCAGTCATTTTGGTCATAACATGACATGAATTGTATGTTATTGACGCAGGTTCCAAATGTTCCGCATACCCATGATTCTTCACAAGTTTGTGAAGAGGAACTTGAACTGCTGTAACTGCCGCCTCCTCCACCTCCTCCCCTGTTTCCAGGGGTGGTGTAGCCACATTTTCCAGATACAAGGCCTTTGTTAGACCATGCACTGTCTTCACATAAGAAGTATGTTGTGTCTTCGCATTTCTCTTCTCCATTGATGCATTCTGGTGGTGAAACTCCGTTTCCTATGAAGGTTACAGAATCTTCATTGCACTGAACACCAAACCAACCAATTCCAAATAAGTCTTCAGATGGGTCTGCTGGTTCACTATCTTCTTCATATGCTGCTCCCCATTTGTAACCCATATACTTGCATTGCACATCATTATTATTGCAAACAAGTTCAGAAGGAACTGAAACTGTTAAAGTAACAAGTCTCTCGATTCCTATCTGTTCTGGAGAGTTGTTCAATGGCAAGAACACATTGCTCTGCCAGTTGAATATATGATTGAAGAAATCCCAGTAACTCTCTTGGTTGATGTCAAATGCCCATGTTGAATAAGTTAGTACTGGGCTTAAGTCGACTGTTCCACAAACTTTTGACATTATCATACCTGTTGCATTTCCACCGTGGCATAATATTATATCAAATGTTGTACTTCCACTCTGGCCTTTTGGCACAGTGAAAGTATTTCCACCAATGAAATATACATCATATACTAGTGTAATGTCTTCTGTTTCAGAGTCAGTGTTTGCCACATTGTCCCAAGCTGTAACCTTGACATAATAATCTCCTGCTAAAAGATTCCAGTGATTAATGTTGCCTTTCCAATAACTTTGTTGTAAGGTCAATGAAACTGTTCTTCCTGTTGAAGTTCCATTTTCATAGAACAATTCAGCAGTTGCCCCATTAACTCCTGAACCATCGTCAGTTATAGACGCTTTAACTGTAAAGATATTAGCTCCACAGCCAAATTCATCTTCCCTGTTTGATGGTTCAACAATGATTATTGTTGGTGCAGTATTATCCATGAAATCAATTTCAGTGTTTGTGTCTTCAACATTTTGCAAGTTGTCTGAGCTATACCACTC
>CAYPSK010000003.1:41018-45819 GCA_964413705.1 Candidatus Woesearchaeota archaeon
CAATTTCAGTGTTTGTGTCTTCAACATTTTGCAAGTTGTCTGAGCTATACCACTCTAGTGTAAATTGACCATCTTTAAGACAGTCAATAACAAAAGGCCCGGCGTATAATATCCAGGTTCCTCCATTGATTCTGTAGTATGTTTCATAGCATCCACTTCCACTTCCATCATCGCATGATAGGGTGTAAGTTGTATGGTTTGTTACATACCAATCACCTTCAGAATAAGGATATTTTGGGTCTCCAACAGACTTTGTTGTTACAGAATCTGTATTATCCATAAAATCAACTTCATAGTTTGTGTTCTCTATATTTCCGATGTTGTCTGTACTGTACCACTCCAGTGTAAATTGACCATCTTGTAGATAGTCAATTAAGAAAGGTATGGTATACAGGGTCCAATTTCCTCCATTAACTCTGTAGTATGTTTCATTGCATCCACTTCCATCAGGGACGTTGTCGTCGCATGATAGGGTGTAAGACGTATGGTCTGTAACATACCAATCATTTCCATAAGGGTGTTTTGGATCTCCAACAATCTTTGTAGTGTTAGGAGCTGTTCTATCAATGTTGAAGTTTCGTGAATCTGTATTTTCATTGCAAGCATTATCCACTGCTTTTTTATAAACAACACATGATCCTTCGTTTGGACAGTATGTGTTTATAACAAGTGTGAAATCTTGGTTGCATGAAGTTTCAATCCATCCAGAAACTTGACTTGTTTGGTAGTAGCATTTCCATAGAGCTAGATTATCTGAATCTATTTCACTCACAGCAAAATTTGTATTAAACCAAGTATTTGCTTCAGGTGCTGTTATGGCTACTGAAGGATCTTCAGTGTCATAAAAGACTTCTTCAGAGTATTCGCTCCATTGGCCGACATTGTATGCTTTGTCCCAGGCTCTGACTTTCATGTAATAACCCTGTCCATTTACTCCGTCAAATGGCGTTGTGTTTGTCCAACTAGTACCATAATGACCATAGAGAGTACCATTTGAATAGTAAATCTCTACTTCATAAATGGATATTCCAGCACATCCTACGTCTGTTGAAGGTGTCCATGAGAACCATATCTTTTCATTGACATAGTTTTCTACACAATTTTGCTTAGTCTGCAAGATTGGTGTCCCTGATTGTGTCGGATTTTGTCTGTCAATACATAACCAACAACAATCATCTTCTGGAACTTGTTCAACTGGCAATTCTGGTTCTTCGTTATGGTAAGCATCTTTTGCTCTTCCACAAACTTTGTAGACATTCCTTCCACCCCAATTATCATCTGGGTCTGTATGCCATTTAATTGTCATATTTGGATTTCCAAATTGAGCAACTTTCCAATATGCCCATCCACTTCTGACATACCATATGTTTATGATATTTGATTCATTATCAACAGAAATTGCATTACCCACAATATCGTTGTCTGCAAAATTTACAAATGATTGATATGCTGTTCCATTCCAAGTACAGTTTCTCCTGTCGCTTCCATCATCTTTTGTGAAGTGAGTAACATTTGTGTCAGGTGCTGTTTCATCTTTAGGCGTGTACTTAACTGTAAACTCCACAAGGTCGTGCCATGTATTGCCTGGTTCTGCATTAGTTTTATCTCTGAACCTTACTTTTAGATTGTTTACATCATCTGCTGAATTGATATAATCCGCATATATTGTAAATTTTTTGTCTGTCATTGGATCTTCTAAGGCAAACAATTTTTCCTGCCACGTCCCCTTATCATTCTCCCAAATCGAGATTTGTATTGTTTCCCATGGGAACGGGGTATAGATGCTGTTGTTTTCTGAATAATCTGGTTCTCCAGTTCTTTTGACTTCAAAAGTCAAAATAACTTCTTCAATATCAGCATTTTTAGGGATGCTGCCGAAGTCAGACCATTCAAGATATCTATAGCTTTGCAAATCTCCTTCCCATCTTCCTTTATTTTTGTAATAGATATCATCACTGACCTTTACTTTGTCTAGGTCTGTGGAATTCATTACATAATTAGGCCAGATGGTACTATCAATACCCTCATTTGGATACATGTCTATTGTGACACTTGCCATAACTGTAGAAGCACAACTTATCATCATCACTGCTATTACTAGTGTAGCAAGGAATAAAATTCCTTTGCTTTTTTTCATTTTATTCTTTTTTTTAAACCTCCTTTCAATCGAGTTTCCTCGTTAAAATTTTTACCTCTTAAATATGTTATTTGAGGCACATAAATCTAAGTATTATATTTTAGCCTTTTTTAATAAACTTAGATGCATATCAAAGAAAAATTCCTTTAAAAGCATTATGGCATCCAATCGCATATGTTTTTCCGACGGTGTTTGTTATCACTTTAAGTTACAACAAAATATATGGGCCATCATATGAATAAGATATTTGTTTAATGATGGTGGCAAGACTCGTTTGTGCTTCGCAGTCTCGCAGAACTTTCTTCAATCCTTAAAATAGAATTGACAATTGCATTCTTCACTTCAAGATGTCTTTTTTCAAAATCATTAAGCCATAAAGAAAGGACTGTCTCCCTCTTTTCTTTTTTTAATGCAATATTTTTTAATTTTGCATAAATTTTTATCTCTTTTTTGGTCATGAAATAAAATGGCCGAATAATTATCTGCTTATTTTTATGTCTTATGGGCAAGAGCTCTTTTATCTTTTTTTTAATATTTCCTTTAATCATGAATGCCTCAAAAACTTGAAGTGAGATATCGTCGAGAGATTCATGGGAGATTCTTGTGTTGCCTATTTTATTCTTTATAAGCAACTCTTGAACATTAAAATTAAATCTTCTTTTTTCATTTTTAAGAAGATTGTATTTTCTTATGGTGTAAAAAACCTTTTTTTCAAAATAGGATATAAATTGATTTGCATTCAATTTTTTCCCATTTTGCAGGGTTATGACTGATTTCATTTTGCTCTTTTCATTAATTCAGAAGCCAATTTGTTATAAACTTTGTCTTTTGGAAAAGAAGTCAAAAGATCATTTATTTTTTGATTGTACCTTTTTTTTGCTTGTTTTTGATTAAATCCTTTGGCCATGCCCGCTTCAATGAATTTTTTCCTAAACTCTGGATAGAAAAGAGATAATTTATCAGCTAATTGAATAATTTTTCCTTCTTTTGTTCTTGGCTTATTTTTTCTGCCATGATTTAAAATGCAATCTCTTATTTTATCGTTGAGGGTAAAATGTTGTTCGCACATCTCCCGGCTGTATTTTGCATGATTTTCTTTTTGTAGGACGTATCCAATATCGTGAAGCCAGGCAGCAATCTCAAGATCTTCAATATCAACTTGCCTTTCAAGACCTTTTAATTTTATAATTTCCTGTGCAGCTATGAAAACATAATGGGCGTGTAAAATTTTAAGCTCTTCTCGCAGTTTTCCGACTTTCTTACCCTTTTCTCTTCTTTGTTTCTTGCCATATTCAGAAAACTGCTTAAGCGCATATTCCCTAGCGAGTTCTGGTGTTGGTATTTGCTTAGACAATTGTGGTGTATTCATAACTTAGATAAGAATAATTCTTCTATAAAAATCTTTTGACTCTTCTTGCTTCACTTGACATGGATGCACTGGACAGGACAGGAATCTTCTGCTGCTTTGTTGCACTTGAATTCTTTCTCTGAAATTGTCGTTTTTTTTGCCTTTGCTTTCCCATTACTTGCCATAACCCAGTTTTCAGGGCAAACAGAAGCGCATGCTCCGCAACCAATGCATTTTTCGTGTTCTTGAACTATCTTATATGTTTTTATTTTTTCTTTCGCCATTTTTTTATTATAATTTTATGATTGTTGTTGATGTTTTTGTTAATAATATAATTTCATTTAGAAAGATTTTGAATTCAGATAAAAATTTTTCAAAATCTTCTGGAAGAGGCACAAGAAGAATTTTCTCTTCTTCCTTTATTATTTTGTTCTTATCTATTTCAACTGAGAAATCAATGCCCTGTTTTTTGTATAAATTTATCTGATATTTTTCAAATCTTAGCATTGCTGTTATTTTTTCAATCATCTCTTCTTTAAAATTTTCAAGTTTAATGTTCTCAGATTTTATGATTTTATAAACGTCAATAAAATCTCTTGCTTTAACACCCCTTCTTGTTAAAATTGCTCGTATCTTTTCAATTAAGATCTCTTTTAGGTTATAAGTCTTGATTTTTACTGGTTTTAAAGATTCAAATTCTTCTGGGAACAACGAAGAAAACTCTTTTTCAAAATCTTTCAATATTAAGGTATTTGCTTTTATTTCCTTAATCGCGTAATTCAGCTTTTCGATGTAATTGATTTGGAGTTTAATGAAATTTTCCCTATCTGACTCATTTGATTTATACCAGAGCTTAAAAGTTACAAATGCATTACTTCCACCAAATTGAAAGTGATCTTTATTCTGCTTATCTGCTTTGAATCTTAAGCCAAGGGGCTTGGCAATCTTTTCAAGTATCTCTGCAACCTTATCTATTTTATCAGAAACCAATTTCCTCATTTGGTTCATGCTTTTTCCTTCAAATTCTTTTTGATTTATGTAGGTAAAATCAAGATCTTCTGAAAAGCGATAATAGCCAAGATAGCACTTTATTAAACAAGTTCCACCTTTGAAAGCATAGTTATCAAAAAAATATTTTTCTTTTGATAGGTGAAAGAGAAATTGGCTTAGAATAAGGTCTTTTTCAATGAATTCGTCTTTGTTTATTCCGGTCTTTTCTTTTATGAACCCCGTGACTTCCTTTCTTATCATTTTACCTTTTGAATGAACTTTAGTATTGTCTTAGGATAATGTTTTGCATAATTAATAAGCTTTGC
>CAYPSK010000004.1:0-43117 GCA_964413705.1 Candidatus Woesearchaeota archaeon
TAAATCGTCGTCGATGCGTGGACTTAAACCCATTTGCATATAAACCCCATCGGGCTCGTACGGATAAAAAAAAGAGCAAAAATGCCATCCCGCCTAGAAAATAAAATTAATTTTCATAATGCTGAAAAACCCCATTCTTCAGGCATAAGAATCTTTTTCAAGATAATCTTTACAATTCTCCTAACCATGGCCTTAATTCTCTTTATAATAGACCTTTCATTTATGCAGACAACCTCTTATAATAATCTTGAGCCAAGAATCACAATTTTTACAGAGCAGACTTTCTCAAATTCTCTAGAACAATCAACTCCTGAAGATTTATCTCTATTAAAAACAGAGTTAATTGAAAATTGCTCTGGCCAAAAAGAAACACAGTTCTCTCTTGGGGAGCAAGGGTTCATGCCCTTAGGATATATAACTCTAGATTGCTCAAGCATATCAAATGAAACAACAACAGAACAATTAATGAATATTATCTCAACAGGATTTTTTGACTCTATCTATTACAAAGAGTATGATTGTTCTCCCCTAGCCTGTATAAGCCAAGCAGATCAAGACCCCAGCAAATTGCTCGTGATTCTCTCAAAAAAAGCAAACACTTACTTCACGAACATAGGCATTATTTTAATTGCACTTATAATTATTTTCATCACATCTATAATCCTATTGAGCAAACCAAAACAAACAGCAATTTATTCTTTTGTTCCAGCACTCTTGGTCTCTGGATTGCTTTTCTTGGTTAAATTTCCACTATCCTCTCAAATTTTAGGCATACCTAGACCAATAAACAGCATTCTTGAATTATTCATCTCTGCACTATTCATAAATGCAATAATAGTTTTTATATTAGGCATAATTTTCTTAGCACTATCAATTATTCTAAAAATAAGCATCAAGAAATCTAAGAAATTATAATCCTCAATTAATTTTATATCTTTATCTTACTATCCTTAACATCTTTTGAGTGTTGATCCATTTCTCCACTCATTAAGCAATCCCAACATGTATGGGCTGAGCCATCTGCCTCCTTTACCATTCCTTCGCCATGACATTTCGGACAACTTTTGTTTGCCATGATTATTTATGCTTTTCAGAGTTTAAAAGGTTTATTGTAAGCGACTATCCAATTTCTTTGACAAGTTCTTTGACTTTCTTCTTTATTTGGTCCCTAAGTTTTCTTTGAACCTCAGGGGTCATGTGATTTAAATCCCGAATATCCCATAAAACAACCTTTTTCATGCTAACATAAATTGGCAAAGGCTCCTTGTTCAAAACTATAATCTTATCAGCCCAATCAGCCATCTCTTTAGTTAATTGCTTTGGGCATTTTTGAGAAACATCAATCCCTACTTCTTTCATTATTTTAATTATATCTTGGGCAGTTTGCTCTAATTTTTTTCCAAGATAAGCAGGATAGTTTTCAGCGTGACTTCCAGCACTGATTGCCTTGTTTTTCTTTGAGAATTTATTGAAAAAAGCCTCTGCAATCTGGCTCCTTCCGACATTTGCCTTGCAAATAAATAAAATTTTCATTTTATTCCTCATGCGCTTCAATCTTTCCTTCCTGCCACTCCCTTAAAATTAGTCTTGAAGTCCTATCAATATCAACTTCTCCATGCTTCTTCAAAAAACCCTTCCTCTTTCCAAGCTGTTCTATTAAATAATCAACATCATTCAAAACATCAATATTATAGAACTTTTCAAGTGCCCCAGGATATCTCATCATGATATTCCCTACAACAAACTCTGGCTCATGAATCTTGTCATAATTTCTTGCTCCAATGCTAGCATGCTTCACAAAGCTTTCCTCACCCCTCGTCTCCTCTCTTGGAACAACCCCCGGCGTATCAAAAATAAAAATTCCTTCTGCAAGCTTTATTTTCTGCATCCCTTTTGTGAACCCTGCTTCAAAAGCAGTCTTAGCAACAGGTCTTCCTACCAAGAAATTTATTACTGAACTTTTTCCAGAGTTTGGATATCCTATAACCCCAATCTGAACCCTTCCCTCTTCTTTATTTTCGTCCTTGATTCTGCTTGCCTCAATCTTAATCTTATTCCTTAATTCTTGGCTTCCTTTTCTTTGCTTAGTTGACATAATAACATATTTCTTTATCCCTCTTCTTTTTATCTTCATCTTTAATTCCTGAATATTAACTAAGTCTGATTTATTGAAAACAAAAATAAGCTTCTTATGCCTGCTCTGGATATCATGCTCAATCTCTTTATTTCTTGTCTCATCTATGAATCTAGAATCAAGAATCTCAAGAATAATATTTGAATCAGTTATGACTTTCTTGACAATCTGTGCAAAAGTGACCTTATGCCTGTTCTGACTAAATGATTTCAGCTTTCCCTTCTTCTTTCCCAAAATAAATGAAGATCTTTTAGGTCTTTTAGTTCTCATAAAAATGACAAGAATTTGAAGTTTAAAAAGTGAACGCTGAAAAGGACAAGTAATAAAAGTGCTGCACAAAAAATTTAAAAATTAATCTTTCATCATGCCAGATGGATAAAAAAGAAATAAAGACACTTTCTTGGGTAGGCCTGTTTGCCGTAGCAATGGCATTTATTGAAACAACTGTTGTTGTTTACCTAAGAAAACTTTACTATCCACAAGGTTTTAACTTTCCACTTAATGTAGATATTCCCTCAATTATAATTATTATAGAAACTGTCAGAGAGATCTGCACAATAATCATGCTTTTGATGGTAGCATTCCTGGCAGCAAAAAAGATTTATCAAAGGCTGGCATATTTCATATTTGCTTTTGCTGTTTGGGATATTTTCTATTATATCTGGCTAAAAGTATTGATTGACTGGCCAGCTTCACTATTTACCCAAGATGTACTATTCCTTATTCCAGTTCCCTGGATTTCACCGGTTTTAGCCCCAATCATAGTATCTCTATCAATGATCCTTTTCTCAATCATAGTAATACATTTTTCCCCACAAAAAATAAGAAGAAAAGAATGGGTCCTCCTTATTATAGGGGATTCCATAATATTTATCTCATTTATATGGGATTATGCCTTTGCAATCATAAAAGAAGGGTTTATTTCCAAATTTTCAAATGCCTTTTTAGGAAAAGAGATTATGAATGTTGTTCTTAGATATATTCCTTCATGTTATACCTGGGCTGCCTTCTTGCTAGGAGAAGCCATTGGCTTGTTTGGAGTTTATCTTATATATCGGAATGCGAAGAAAAACCAGAAAAAAAGAGAAAAAAGGTAGAACGCTGATGTCTGACATAGTAAGTCCTAACATCTCACCCATCTTTTAACATCTCGCCCCTCTCTAAATAAAGTTGATAAAAAAATAAAAAAAATAAAAAAATTGATTTAAGCAAAACGTTCTTACGCTGTTTGTGTTTGTGTCTTCTCTTCTGTCTTTGGTTCTTCTTTCTTCTCTTCTGTCTTTGTCTCTTCTGTTTTTTGTTCTTCGTTTTGCGTTTTTTCTTCTGTTTGTGTTTGTTCTGTCATTTTTAAAAAAATTTGTAGCAGAAAAATATTATTCAACTAGCTACTCATTATCGAGGTAAAAAGCCTTTAAAAAGCTTCCTATTTTGATTTAAAAAATAGAATGACGTAGACATAACAAGGAGTATAGAACGTATCGGTTTAGCTACCTTTTTAAAATTCTATTGGGAGATAATGTAGTCCATGCTCTATGAAGAAATTTCGCCCAGTTGTAGCTACCTGGGGTACCCTGTCCGTACAAATGCAATTGCAAATGTAGTCTGAATCACAATGAACTTGTTGTTTTGGGTCTTCTGACACATATAGTCTTCTACCATCAATAAATGTATTTGTGCATTTTTGAGTACAGAGGGATATTAGTTTGCTATGTGTTGGTTCTTCATAACAATCCTCTTGCCCCAAACACCCTATATTTACAATCATAAACCCTTTAAAATACCAACTACCATTAATTTTATAAAAAGTATTTGCTGGAGAAAAATAGGTACTATAACCTAAGGTGAGGTCATAAGTCACATAAGCCACATCTCCCTGAATTTCTGCTTTGTTGAATACTACTGAATACCGGTCACCCATTATTTGAGGGTATAGTTCAATAAATTCTTGTCTTGTTTTATAGATTTTTGATTCTGGGATGGACAAGTCATAAATATCCCCTGCTGAACCATTCTCCATAAACCTGCCAAGGTTTTTAGCGATATTTTCAAGGTCGTCATCATCGCATAGATAATTATCATTCTCATCTAAACAGCATTCTGTTCCAATTTGGATATTTGGTTTATCGCATATTGTAGCGGTCTCACCACAACCCGAAATAAATAAAGCCCCAATAATAAGTACGCCAATTAAAATTATAGTTAGATAGCTACTTTTCATATTTTTTCTAAGTTTCTAAACAATTTAAACCTTTTTCTTCTGTCTTACTCCCCAAAACCATTCCATAACAATACCCACCCATATCAATAATAAGAGCCTGCTAACATTTTGATCTTTTGCATAAGGAAAAAAGAGATATATCACAAGGAGGAGTATAATATATGATGCAATACAGGAAAGTGGAATAAAAAACCACCCTCTTCTCCAAAGAGCAGGTTTAACCTTATTTTCCATTTTTGTTTAGTTTCTTTTAGAATTTAAATCTTTTTCTTTAATAGAAAGAGAAAATTAAATGTAATCCCTATTGTAAAGAAATGCCAAAAGAGGAAGAACAATTGCGGGCTGGATGAATGACTTATAAGGAATATCATAAGCATACTTTTTATAAGTTTTAAAATATTACTTACTGCTTTGTTTTTCTGTGGGTTATTCTGTATACTATAAAGACTATTATCAAACCCAGTATTGAACCAATTATTGATGCGGTCAATTCTAAATTTAACATGTTTTTCTAAGTCCCACTATATTTTAAATCTTTTTCTTTCTATCCAACTGCAAATATCAAAGCGATAATTGTGAGCCAAATTATAATAAGACTTGTTGAAATCGCTCGCAGAACTTTTATAATTATTCTTAGAAGGTCTTTCTCAGTTTGATGTTCTTCAAAAAATTCTTTATTACAAGACCCACAATAAAATATTTCTTTCTTCCCATGTCTATATGGGTGCTTCTGGCTCAAAAACCCAATCGTTCCCTCGCATTTTGCACATTTAACCATATTCTTCTAGTTTTTTGAACAATTTAAACCTTTTTCTTTAATTCTTTCTGTGCTTGTAGTCTTGCTTTCTCTTTAATCAGTTCAGTGTCATATATGCTCTCTTTGTTTTCTTGTGCCTTTCCCTTAATCACATCATCCAAAAAAAAGAAGAAATAAATACTGGTGATAAGAACAATTGCCCCAATTGGATAAAAGATAATTCCCCAACTCCCATCGCCTAATGCACCACAAACAAACGAAAAAATTGAACCAATAAACATTATAACCCCTGCTACTTTTCCATTTCCCATATTTTCTTTAAGTTTCTGAACATTTTAAATCTTTTTCTTTATCTAAAAAAACCCCAATTACTCTACAACATATGGAAAATAACAAGGACCCCTGACTTTACCTTCATAATAAGTGTACCAATTCAATTTACCATTAGAATAAATATATTTTAAACAGGAAATATATTCTGGATCAATTTTCTTTATTGTACACAATTCTGAACTGTAAGCGCTATAACGGCCCATTATGCTACCAAATAAGGGGCTATGGGGCATCTTAAAAAGATGGAGTATTTCATGAATTTCTAAAGCCGGATAACCTGTATTGCAAGCCGTGCCACCCCCATAAAAAGTGATGTTTCCTTTAAGTATTAGATTTCTTAAAGAATCAACCTCAGTAATAAGGGCTTGTCCCTCAATATAACTTTCTTCATCATAGCGGTAGTTTGCTGGATCAAAATAAATTGTGATGTCCGGATTTTCTTTATCTTCTTCAAAAGAAATCAACCCCGAAGTTTCTTCTTCTATTTTAGAAAAAGCCATTGTTATTAAATTAAGTTGTTTTTCAGTTGGTTCTCCTGTCAATTTGTAAGTCACTGGCATGTGCCCCCAATGTAACTGCGTTATATTAGAAAAATTATCTAAGGATATATTTTCTTTTATAGTCTGATTATAAGTAGGTTCTAAGGTATTATTAAGGTCATCTGAACCTTGATTTGAAAAAACTCCCAGTTCGGCGAGAACGATAATCAATAAAATAATAAGTAAAACAATTGAAAATATAATCCATTTACCCGCCCCCTTCTTTTTTCGTTCTCGTTCTTCTAAAGTATAATTCTCTTCAGGTCCTTCTTGCTCTGGATATGGTTCTCTCGCTTTTGGGAGCATAACTATCGGTTTTGAATCTATTTGTTTTTTACTTTTTCCAGCTAGTATGTTTAAGGTTTTTTCCCATTTTCGTGATTTTTCTTCTCTTTCCTCTTCCCAATGTTTTAGAAAGGGAAAACAAGGATGTCCTCCTTCTTTATGATATTCCTCCATTAATAACCTATTTCTAGGGGATGCGTCTTTGAAATTTGGCGAATAGGGGGGTTTTGGTCTTATATGATCTTTACAAAAATATTTCTCGCAGAATTTGCAGATATAAATTTGTGATTTCTTTTTAGGGGTATGCAGGTGATATTCACAAATTCCTTCTTTTTCATGTGGCAATTTTATTTTGGAAGAATTATTAATCCTTTTTCGGGTAAATTTCCCATGCCCGGTTCTATTCCTTTTACGTCTAAAATGAGCCATTTATTAATAAGAAATTCTGTTTATTAAACCTTTTTCTTTCTTTCATTTCCTGTGAGGACGCTGACGCACTAACTCAACAAACCGATTTTTGTAATTTTTCAATAATACGTGTTAATTGTGTTGCAGATTCTATAACTACAATTCTAAATTTCGTGAGCGGGTCTCGCGAAACTGCTCTAATAATATTTGGAGGTATCTCTTTTTTACTATCGTAAGATCTTTTACTTAGTTTCATATTTAGGATTTTTGATAATACCGCTTCTTTAAGATATAGACTATGAAAAGTATGAGAATATTTATTTCTAATTTCATTTATTTTTAAGATGTTGTATAATAAATCAGAACCATATTCCAATTTCTCAAACAAGCCCGTAGCTTCAATTATTTCATCTTTTTTGGGACAATCCTTAAAATCATTAACACAATAATAATTATACTTTTTATCAAACCCGTACTCTTCCATTGTTTTTTTGAGGATTTCTTGATACTTTTTATCAAACAATTCATAATCTTCCACCCTAATTCCAAATCCTACTACTGACTTAAAAGATCCCTTACCTCCGTCCCTTTTTATAGAATTTCTTTTAAAAATTCTTGAATCAAATCCTACTACTTTTAACATTAAAAAGAGATATCCCTTATCTATTTAACTTTTTCTATAAAATTTTCTCCGAGCTTCCGAGGGGTTCGGAAGGGGGCGTACAATATTTCCGAACAGTTGATTATCTGAAATTTAGAAAGTTACTGAGAGGGGTTATGATTCTACTTATTTCCAATTTCTCTTTTTAATTGCTCCGATAATTCAGATAATTCTTTAATTATAAAATTTTCAGGGAGTTTATCTATAAATTCAATAATGAGTTCTCTAAAATAAGTATAAAAATTCCCAATTTGATAAAGCTCATATCCCCTTTTTCCTGTTACCCTTTCATAGTCTAAATGGGAAAGGTAACTATTAATCTGACGATACCATTTATCCATTTCACTATTTTCAATTTTCCAATTGTCTATATAATCACTTACATAAGCTTCATCCTTATTCGATCCACGTTTGATAAAAAATTTATGGAGTGCTTTTATATGCGTTAAGAAAGCAACCATTAAATCTTCATCAACTTCATTTTTATTTTGAAAATGAAAACTACTTTCCACGCACCTATAAAAGCATCTTCTCATCATCCCAATCTGATAAACAAGATGTCCTAAAAATTGTTTTTTTATTTTTTCTTCCATATTCTATTATTAATTAATAATTTAATCTATTCTTCTATCAAAACCGTAGGTTTTCATACGACGCCGACGCAGGGAATCGAACCCCGATATCCTTTCGGAAATCAGCTTTCAAGTTGTTTAAATCATCCTAAGGAAGGGTGACTTGTTAGGGGAACCTTGGTTCCCATACGACCTCAAGGCTGACGCCTTACCATTGGGCCACGTCGGCACATAATATCTAAGTAAAGAATAATTTAAAGCTTTCTATACCCTTATAAGATTTATCCTGAAAAATTCTTAAAGAGGTCTCCAAACTGATCAGGCCTCTTATATGCCTGCATCACTGCAAAGATATATCTCTCACTTACCTCAATGACACTGCAATTCTTTGCCTCCAGAATAACACAATTTGGATTTTCCTCATCAACATATATCTTTGTTTCATTTGAAAAAGGCTTCAGTATAATTGCTCCAGATGAAAGAGCACTTGAACAATTAATCACAGTTATATTGTTCCCTGAAAAATTCTCAGTCACAGCAGGCTCAATTTCTATGCCCATAGCATCTAAAAACTGCCCAATCTGAAATGTTGCAACCAAGGCAGCTCCTGAACACTCTGTGGTTTCAGGAGTGAATGAAAAGTAGTTCATAGCAGATAATTTAGATATATTTGCAGGAATCTCCCCAAAGATTCTTGGGTCTGTCCTAAACTTAAAAATATAGTCATAAGGCACACCATTCTTAACAAGAGTCAGTGGTGTTTCATAAACAAAACCGCTGCCAAGAGGCATTTTCCTAAAATTAAAACCATTATACACAAAGCTTATTTCTTTGTGCTGCTCACCTACAAAAAACAAAAAAATAAGTGCCGCAATAACCAATACAATAATTATTCCAAATACTATCCAGCCCAGTGTGCTCTTTTTCATAGGCTTTTTTTCTTTCTTTTCTTCTTTCTCCTTTTTTTCTTCCTTTTTCTCTTCTTGTTTTTCTTCTTTATCCTCTTCTTTTTTTTCTTCTTTCTTTTCCTCTTTAACCTCTTTTTCCTTCTTTTCTTCTTGATTGTCTTGATTATCTTCTGAAATACTATCCTCTTCTGCTTTCTTTTCTTCAACTTTCACTTCTTCTTGGACTTCAACTTCTGATTCTTCTTTAATCTCTTCTTGAGCCTCAGAAGTCTCTTCTTGAGTATCTGATCCTTCTACCTCACTATCATAACTTGGTTCATAATTCTCTTCACTATCTTGCACACTATCCTTTTCATTATTATCTTCTTCCATCTACATTACTCCAAATAGTTTATATATAAAATTATCGCTTGCCTTTATTATCTCACTTCCCTGCCCATATATACTCAAACAACTGTCTTTATACTCATAGCTTGTTTTTGTTTCATCCTTTGTTTCATTCTTTAATAAGATAATTTTTGAATCCAGGCTAGCATCATCACAGCTCTTGATTGGTAAGTTTTTCTCCTGGCAAAAACTCGAATCTTCATCTTCAACAGGGCATGCAAACTGGACCCTGAGGGCGACCAAAGCCAGGTTCCTGAACAAATCAATAGAAGCATATCCCTCTTGCTCATCTGAAATAACAACATAGACTACCTTATTTGTAAAGCCAGCTATGTCAATGCTTGAAACACCAGTTCCATTGAAGTCCATAACTTCTTGAGGCAGATAACTCATAGTCAAAATATTTGCACCAACCTCTGTTTGCCAACCATTCACACTATCTACAAATTTGAACCCATTATAAACTGTATTAGCATTCTGTTCTTCTTGACTGCTTCTGTCAACTATTACATAACCAAGAGTACTTAGGACCATCAAAGTAACTATAATCACACCAATAATAATATTCCTTATTCTCTGTTTCTTCTCTTGTCCAGCCCTTGTTTCAAGACTTTTCATTCAAGAGATAAGAAAAACCCTTTTAAAAATATATCTAAATTAAATTGTATTTTTAGAATGATTTTTTAAAATCAACTAGTGTAGACTAAGCTAAGAAAAAAAAAGAAAAAGAAAAAAAAATTACCTGCCTGATGCCACTAATCCCATAATTCCACCAACGATTGTCAAAATATTACCCCCAAGTAACCCAAAGATTAATGCTAGAATTCCTCCAGTCTTGACTTTCTTTGGATTTTTCATCATAAATGCAGCTATAACTGAAACAATTCCGGAAACTATGTAACAGACTGCAACTATAATCCAGACACCAAGAAACCAAGATGATTGGGTTGATGCTGCTTTTAGCACATCCATCCCCCAAAATGATTTTCCGACCAGGACAATAGAAACCCAAAAAATTCCCATCAAAAAACTTAAGATTCCCCCAATCAATGCCAGTATAAATCCTGTTTTTGATTTCATTTTTAACCTCCTTTTTAATTTAATTAAGATTCAAAGATAATTCAGACTTATAAATATTATCCAAAATTAACCCCTAATTTTTCTTTTTTTAAGATAGCTAAAGCTAATACTTAAAAAAGAAAAGAAAAAAAGAAAAAAAGAAAAAAAAAGTTTTGTTTTGCACCTACGATTAACTCGCTTCAACCAATGCGTTGGTATCAATCACGACTTTCTCCTTTGCAGCACTACTTGCCTTCAATTGAAGGTAGTTTGCTGATTTCTCGGTGTCTGCGCCTTCATATCCAGCAACTAACAAAGCATATTTACCTGTGCCTTCAGTATAAGGTGATGTTTTCATCCATAATATACCTTTGCCAACAGCATCTACGCCTGTGTTTTCTGTCCATCCAGCTTCAGTTCCATAGACCGGAGTAGCTTCGTTAAGACCTAGCATTTTTCTGGCTACTTTGTTAACAGCTGTTCCACCAATAACAACAATGTTTTTGCTGACATATTTGTCAGTTTCACTGTCTTGTACAGGTGTCCAAGATGTTGAACTGCCAGATGCTCCTGAAGCAGCTACAAAGACATTACCATATACCTCACCACCATAATAAGTGATTTTGGCAGTATATTGTTGGTCTGATTTCTTATCCCACTCAACTTTTGTAGCTAAGTCAGATTCTACATAACCAAGATAGTATTTGTCTGATTGTTCATAGCCATAGCTATTAACTGCTCCTGCAACTGTAGTAACATGTACATCTGTATCAGTATTATGACCAAATGTAATATTTAGTGAAGAGCTATCTGCAATGTTTTGGTTTTTGTCTTGATCCCACATTTCAAGCTTCCAAGTTGTAGCTGTCCAAGGGTAACCCCCGGCAGTCGCGTTGTAAGTCACGTTAAGGTATCCATGTCCGCTTGCTTCATTAACTGGCAAGTAGAACATTCCTCCTTTACTTGTAAACACTCTATCAAAGTGTCCACCAGAGTTTATACTTAAATTAACATAGTTGTCGAAAATAGCAACTGCTGTTAAATCAACTTGCCCCATGCTACATTCTGAATCGTTTGTCATTGTACAAATTGTATTTCCAGTAACTTCATTTTTCAAGGTAACTTTATGGTCACCATTGTTGAATGTTGCTGAAATAAGATAAGATTCAGCGTCTGTTGTTCCTTGGTAAGATGCTATGAAATATTTAGCATTAGCAGTCTTGTTATAAACAAGAGAAGTTATCCTGTTTGTAACCAATAGCTCATCAGTATCTTCTCCAATTGCGTCAAAATGAGTTGTGTTTGAGTGCAATAGATCTACTTCTTTTGTTCCATCCTTGAATGGAATCTTAACAGAAGCAACATCGCTTGAACCCGCTTCAACTTCAATTTCTTCACCAGTTGGGAATGTCATACTAGTCATCATCAATTTAACTGATTCGAGACCTGGTAAAAGCAATGAAGAGTCTGCTGTCACAAAAGAATCATCTGCAACATCCCATATAAATGTTAAGGTGTATAAATCAGCGCCACTTAAACCTATGTCGCTTTTTAAACCTTCAACAGTTTTCTCGTTGATTTTAACATTTGTATAGTTGTCGTACATCTTTATTTTACCTTCACCAACAGTCAATTCAGCACTGCTAGTTCCAGTATCCTTTGCGACATACATGATGTCTTTCACACCGATATAATTGCCATTAGGCAATTTATAGGTTGCTCCAGCTGCCATCGAGTTTGTTCTGGTGTCTCCTATCTTCAATTTTACAGTTGGCGTACTACTTACGAAGTAAAGCGTAACAGCTTCTTCTCCGAGTGTAATAGTCTCTCCTTCTTTTACAATTCCAGTAGTGCTAGAATCTAACAAAGTTACAACTGTGTTAGTTACATCTATATCACTGATGTAATAGGTTTTGCCCATCATATCAATGGTAGTAGTTTCTAGTGCTGTGGCTGTAAAGTCAGGTTTGTCTGTAAAAGTCAAAGTGTAGTTCAAAATATGTTGGTCATCACTAATGTTAATACCTAAAGTTGGGGCTTTGTCATTGTAATCATTATCCGCAAATTCATTCAGCTTTAAAGCTGTCCCCATTGTTATCTTTTGCGTATATTCATATTCAGAACTTGTGGAATCCTTGTAAATTCCATCAGCTAAAGTTGTAGGCAATTGATCATCTGTTAAAGAAGATCTAAGTGTACTCAATAAGTTTCCAACATTGAGTTTATCACTTGTCTTTTCAAACTTATAGCTTTCACCTGTAACAGTACTTGATGACGTATCTATACCGACGGCCTTGGCTGCAGTTAAAGCTCCAGCAATATCACCTGCATCAGTAACTCCAGTACCTACAACAACAGCTGTGTTGCTAGCAGTGAACTGAGTCTTCCAATCAGCAATATTTAGGGCAACTGCTCCTGCCATGCTCGCTCCGATCATCAAAGTCGAGATTGCAAAAGGTGCAATCTTTTTCAATAGTTTCATTTTTTAACCTCCTTTCAAACATTTCTAATTGGCCCTTACTGGCAATGCCAATAATTATGGGCTACTAATCACTATACGTGATTAATAAGCAATACACAATTGCTCAAAAACCAAAAGAGCAGCCTATTTTTAAAGCTTTCGGAAAAGCTCCTTCTTTTAGTCCTTTTTTCCACATTTGCTTTAAAAAGCTTATGTTATTATTTTAAAGTTACTCGATATTTTAGCAAGTTTAGACCAAAAAAAGAAAGGATTTAAATAGGGGATATTTTTATATATATATTGCCCAAATATATCCCTAAGTAGACCAAAACATAGTAAAACAAGGGCAATTACAGAATAAATACCCAAACAGCAACGATAAATTAAAAATGGCAAGACAGACAAGAAAAAAAGAAAAGAGGATAAAGAATATAATCATTAGACTCAGTGAAGATAAGAATGTTTTTGATGTTTTAATCAAACCAATCATTCCTTTTGGGATAAGACAAGAAACCCTTAATCCAGAGTACGGAGAAAAGCTAAAAATGGCAGCTCATCTGATTCAAATCAGCAGAGCAAAACAGCTCTTGAACAAAGAAAAGATCAAGATGATATATGCAATAAAAGAAAAAAAGCCAAAATCCATCTATGAACTTGCCAAAATCCTTAGCCGAAATTTTAAAGCAGTCAGACAAGACCTAAGGCTTCTAGAAAGCCTAGATATAATCATAATAAGGCGCGAAAACATCAAAAACAGGCTCTGTTCAAAGCCAATTCTAAACCTAGACAAGATAAACTTTTCAATAGAATTCTAAAAAACATATCTTAAACAACAAAACAATCAAGAATAATAGAACTTAGCTGTAACATTGATATCTCTTGGTATGAATGTTAAATATGTAAAATAGTTCCCAGTTCTATTACCCTGCTTAACACTTGTTTTTCCTGAGCCAGTCACTATATTGAATTCATAAGCATGGACATACTTGTTTGTTATGCTTGCATTTGTTCCAAGAACACTAGTCAAGACACTATACAAAGTCCTATTCAGCACAGCACAAACATCCTCTTCTCCTACATCACATGCCTGGCTTGGCCTTACATCACATTCTTTAGATAAGTCCCAGATGCTCTTAGCCTCTCCTGAGATAGTGCAATTTGTAGTATAAGATAAAACTGCCCATGTCAGGTCAGAGAGTTCTTGCTGTTGCTGAACTACAGTTTTATTCTGCCTTAAAGAGAAACCAAGAAAGACTATTCCAACAACTAGTACAAGCATGATAATAACAACAAAGCCCATTGATTCTTCCTGTGCTTTTTTATTTCCTATTCTCATTTTATTATCGATTTTGAGTTAAAGGTTTATTATCAAGCAATTCTGCAAGACTGCCTCAGCACAAATAGTCTTGCCAATTTTGTTTAACTTATATATCTCTTTTTTATATATTATCATTTTGATTCAGGCATAATCATTTTAATTTTTATTTTGGCGATTTTGCATATAAGCTCGCCATACTCCTGGCTGCATAGGGCACTATATGTTGAATATGTCTTACTTGAACCCTGGAAATTTGATTTTGAATATATTACATATGTCTCTCTGCCAGGATAAATCTCCTGAACTTCTACACCTGCAGCCATAGAACTCTCCCAAAGAACAGCATACTTATCTCTTATGCTCCTTGTTCTATTAAAATACCCTAACTTATCAATGTCTATACAAACAGCTTCTGATACTGAACTAAGACTTGAAGAGCATCGGAATTCAGGCATTGAAGCAACAACTTCTAAGAGGGTTATTGCCCTGGCTTCTTCAGTTTGGACAGCCACTTTTTGCCAGGACCTATACTGAAAAGAGACATAAAAAAGCAGAATCAATGCAAAGAGAAAAATCACCCCAAGCAAGACAAAAGCCATTTCCTGGATTTTTAACTGCCCTCTTCTGTTCCTCTTCAATTTTATTTTTTTCAAATTTTTTCTTAAATTATTTTTCATATTATAACCTCAATACAAGGAACAATCTGCATTCATATTTTGTGAATTTAAAGCATCAGCTGCAACTCTCAGATTATTTAGACTATAAGTTAACTCAGAACTTGTCCTAGAGAGTATTACTTGGCCAGCAGACTGGTCAAGAGCCTCTAAACTAAAAATTGAACTACATCCCTTAGCACCTAGTGCCTGCGCTTTATTTCTATAAACCTCTGTTTCATACCTGATTCTCTGCGCAACTCTCTTCATATTACATGAATAAATATCATAACTCGAAAAAATAGCAGCATACATTGTAGAGTCATCAATAAATGGAAATTCTTTGGTTCCTTTGATTACTCTGCTATACTCAAAATCAATCACAATATCACACCCATAGCCATAACAAACAGTTATAGACTCTTCACAATCTGCCTTGCTATCCTTGAACTTAAAACTAGATATGTTCATCCCTGTAGTGCCTGAGCCAAATTCGTCTGCAACTCTTGATTGTGACATTCCCACAAAACAATAGCCCTTATCTCTTGAAAATAAATAAATAAGATCTACAACTCGCCAGGGCATACTAAATGGCTTGCTAATAACTTGAAGATTCTTGCTATAAATAGAGTCCTCAGAAAAAAGATACTTATCATAGACTTTTTTAGGAACCATCCTAACTCCGGGATTTGTTGCACTCAAGATAGCATCATATCCAAAGCCAAAATCAGAATTGCATGAAAAATTTATTCTTTCTTTTTTTTGCAGAGTTATTTCTTTGCTTGAGGTAGCACCCAAGCCTCCAAAAGATGAAAAAGGATTTAATAGAATATCTAAAGTATTTTCAGCCACAAGACCCTGGCCAACTTTGCTTTCGTTCATCTTAGTTCCTATGAAATAAAATGCAAATAATAAGATTAGGGCACCAACAATTAAGGCAAATATCCAGCCAAATTCAATAAAACCTTTCTTACCTCTTCTTTTTATCATCTTTATGTTAATGCCCTATCGAAAGTGTAACTCTAAGCGCACATTTTGTTTTTTAATCCAACATGTTCCTTAATTCATAATAATCCAATAATCCTAAGCAGGACTTATCTCTACTAAACTTGTTGCATTTTGTTTTGTCAGTCTCATCTTGATTTTCCACTGCCCTTCAACAGTTCTCGCTTTAATGCAAATCGGAGTCTTGGGAATTTCAATGCATTTTTTTAGCGGCTCATTGTCTGCACTGCAATAGAGTGAGGCTGCGCTGTTTGCATGATATTTTTCAGCTATGCCAAATGGATAAAAAAACACATTATAGTTCTTTCCAAGATACATCCTGCTTATATTTGCACAAAAACCTTTTAGTTCTGGAATATTTGGATCTTGGCAATTTCCTGTGCCAATATTTGCAAAACAAACATACTTGACCTTGCTGTTGATCTGGGCTGAAAATACTTGGCTTGCCTCCTCCTGTGTCCAGACACCCCAGACCCCTTGTTCACTTTTCAGCCTAGCAACAAAATCAAGGAACTTAATTTGTTCAGCCCTGTCAAGAAATATCTTAATGACATAGAATCCGACAAAAAGCACAACAACCACCAAAATAATAGAAAAAATGAACTGAAAAGATATCTCCATCGAACCTTTTTTAGATGTCTTTTTGTTTCTGCTTTTTGATTTATTTATTAATATACTCCTCATCTTTCAACCTCTTTTTCTAGATATTTTCTAGATATTCAAGCAATTTTGTTTTAAATAACTTTCTTTCAATAAAAAAAATCTGAATGTTTCAGATTAAAACAAAAACCCGGCCCTAAAATTTTCGGAATCGAAAGATTTATAAACAAAGAAAAGTATAATATTAATAAAGGAAAAATATAAAAAATTTATACTAGAAATTAATCAAGTAAAAATGAAATTAGTTAGATTGAATGATCAGGCAAGCGACCAAATAGAATCTTTTATGAATTTCGAGCAAATCAAAGAAAAATTTGGCACTATAACCAAGTTTGTTAACGAAGCCGTAATTGAAAAAATTACTAATGAAAAAATAAAGCTGTACACTCCGGAGTTTATGTCCAATCTTTTTAAACAACATTTAGAAACCAAAAATGTTGTTTTTTATATTCTTGAAAAACCTAAACCAGAGGATAAAGCATTAATTCTAGAAATAGCAGATTTCTTGGTTGGTTCTCAGAAAGTTCAGGTATATGAAGGAAACGCAGGAAACATTTGTGAGAACTTGAAGAAAGATAATCAGAATGAACTTATTAAAGAGATGTGCCTCGTCCTAGATGTTCCATCAGAACAAAAAAATTCAGTTATCAATTTTTTGACCAGTATAGACGGTTGTTTAAAAGGTCATCCTAAAAGAAAACTGATAGAGATAGAAACCAAGGCCAAGGACTTTTACGGTCGGTTGCTAGTTAAATATATAACAAAAGAGGAGAAAAATGATAAATTATGAAGTATTAATATCCCCAGAATTTCAGAAAGAATTCTACAAGCTAGAAAAATATCTCCAAGAAAGAGTTAGAAAAATCTTAAAAAAGCTAGAAGCGTATCCCTGCGGCGAACCGCTTCTTGGTGATCTAAAAGGGTTTTATTCTGTACACTTTGAGAGCAATCATTATAGATTAATATACGCTAAAGAAGAAAACGTCCTAAAAATTCTCGCATTGCATGTTGGCAAAAGAACAAATGATTTTTATAAGAAATTTAAAGAAGAACTAAAAAGAAGAGCCAAATATCAAAATTTCACAAGTCATATTTGAAAAGGCAACGAGGCGGTCTCATAATGGTATTGTACCTACCTTATGAGTAGGAGTCGATAAGACATCTGGGTTCAATTCCCAGCCGCCTCGCTTTTTCATTCGAATGATGAATGAATATAATTTATAATTTAGCTAAAGGTATTCCTTTTCCCTGAGCTATTTGATTCAATGAAACTTGAATAGATTTCATAATCTGCTTGTCTCCAACAACTTCGCAAGTCTCTTTCCATTTCTTTATTTCACTTCTCAATTTTTTCTCTTGAGATATTTTTTTCTTTTCCATTTTGTCTTAATTATCTAGTTACAACTAAAATGAGATATATAAATTTTTCTATTTGAAATGAAGAGATTTAAGACTAATATACAAGAACTACTAAAACCTCCTTTCTTATTTGCCATTTCTCTCTTTTTCTATACCCTTTTTATATTATTACTGAATCTCTTGAGTTTTTATACCTTTCGATTTTCAACTTTTATAGTACTGAACTTTCTTTCACCACTGTTTTAAGGATGTTTTATGTATAATTATGCATGAAACACCCATCCATAAGCTTTATAAATCATCTAACTTTATAGATTCATAAAAGGAGCTAAAAAGAGCATAATACTAAAAAATGGAAATGGAATCAGCACACCAAGCAATGGGTTATGATAGGACAGCAACATTATTCAGCCCAGAAGGAAGACTTTTGCAAGTCGAGTACGCTGAAAAGACAGTCAGACTAGGCTCTGCAAGTCTAGCTATGGTCTGCACAGATGGAGTCATACTCTTGGTTGATAAAAGAATATCAGACCCTCTCTTGATTCCAGAATCTTCAATGAAAATCTATGAAGTCGATGAGCACATAATGGCGAGCACAGCAGGTATTTTATCAGATTCAAGAGTTTTAATGGAAAAAGCCCAAAGTGCTGCCCAACAGCATAAAATAGTGTATGATGAGCCAGTTGATGTTGAATCTATAATCAGAGAAATCGCAAACTTAAAACAAGCCTATACACAATACGGCGGAGTAAGACCTTTTGGAATCAAGGTAATTATGGCCGGAATAAATAACAACAAGACTGCCAAGGTTTTTGTTTCAGATGTGACTGGAAATTATTCAGGTGTCAAAGCAACAGCCATTGGCGAATATGACGAGAAAATCCTAGAAATTTTAAGAAAAGAATACAAAGACAGCCTAACAATAGACAGGGCACTTAAACTTGGTCTGAGCATATACAAAAGAATAATGGGAAAAGGTTTCGACATTTCAAGATTCGAAGCAGGAATAATCAAAAAAGACAAGCCAAAAATAGAAAAAATTATTGGAGAGTCTCTAACAAAGTATATTAAAGAATAAAAATCATAAATTATTTAACAAAGCGCGCTATTATAAATCAAAGCGCATAAAAATTATCAAATTACATAAAAACTTCTTCTGAAAAATGGCAAAAGTACTAGCAAGAATCAAGAAAAAAGGAAAAGAATTTGAAATTATGGTCGACTTAGATAAAGCCCTGGCATTCAGAAAACAAAAACTTCAAGGCACAGCGACCACATTAAGAGATATTCTTGAAGTGAATGACATCTTCACAGACCATAAAAAAGGTCTAAAAGCCCCTTCAAAGGATATAAAAGATGCTTTCGGCACAGAAGATACTTTTCAAGCAGCAGGAGAAATAATCAACACAGGGGAGATTCAGGTTAATCAAGAGTACAGAGAAAAGATTCGAGAACAGAAAATGAAGCAAATTATTGACTTTCTTGCAAGAAATTGCATGGATCCAAGAACAAGCGCCCCTTATACTCCACAAAGAATAGAACAAGCAATCAAAGAAGCAGGCGCAAGAATAGACGACAGAGATGCAGAAGAACAAGCCATGTTAATCCTTAAGGATATTGAAAAGGTAATTCCTATTAAAATCGCTGTAAAAAGAATAGAAATAACAATAAGCCCTGAACACGTCGGCAAGATATATAACCTAATCAAAACATTTAAAAAGGAAAAAGAAGATTGGTTAAATGATGGTTCTATGCGTTGCATAATCAACTTGCCTGCTGGAATGCAGCTCGAGTTTTATGACAAACTAAATTCAGCAACGCAAGGAAACGCAATAACTAAAGAAATCAAAGATTAAAATAACACAATAAAAATAATCTAAAATAAACAAAAGCGCATTAATACTAAACGCTCAAAAATGCATCATTTTTGGCGTGCCGAAAAACCACTATTTTTCGTGCATAAAGCGCATAAAAAATATATAATAAATTAGATATAACAATAACTAAACATGACAAAAGAAAAAGAATTCAAGAGAGCAGATGGAAGAGCCCTAGATGAGACTCGAGAGATTAAAGCCAAAGTAGGAATAATCAAAAGAGCCGACGGTTCAGCAATGTTCTCATTTGGAAAATCAAAAGCAATTGCCGCAGTCTACGGACCTAGAGTCCTGCATCCTCAACATCTCCAAGACCCAGAAAAAGGCATTTTAAGATGCCATTATGACATGACTCCTTTCTCAGTTTCAGAAAGAAAAAGGCCAGGCCCAAATAGAAGGTCATCTGAAATTTCCTTTGTAACTGGCAAATCTCTAGAACCTGTTCTTCAAATCCAAAACTATCCAAATACAGTTGTTGACTGTTACATCTTAATTGTCGAGGCAGATGCTTCTACAAGATGTGCTGGAATAAACGCAGCATCTCTAGCTCTAGCAAATGCCGGCCTTCCAATGAATGAGTTAGTTGCAGCAGTTTCAATAGGCAAGACCGGAGACCATTTTGTTGTTGACTTATCAAAAGACGAAGAAGACTTCACAATCATGAAAGATGGCAAAGAAATCAAAGCAGCAACTGATATTCCAATTGCAATGCTATCAAGGTCTGAAAAAATCAGCCTTATTCAGCTTGATGGAAAGATAAAAGCCAGCGAGCTAAAAGAAGCAATAGCACTTGCAAAAAAATCATGCAAAAAAATAGTTGAAATTCAGAAAAAAGCACTTAAAGAAGTTAAAAATAATTAAAAATAAAAAATGACGCCAAAAAAAGAAACAGAAGAAGAAACAAAAGAAAAAGTTGAAGAGACAGACCATGAAAAAAGCCGCGAGGTAGTTGTTCCTGGCGAAGTCCTTGGCAAAGGAAAAGATATTTTGCCTGGAGAAGGCACACGAAGAGAGGGCGAAGAGATTGTTTCATCAAGATTTGGACTTCTAGACAAAACAGACAGGCTTGTCAAGGTCATACCTCTAAGCGGGGCTTATATACCAAGAGCTGGCAACACAGTCATAGGACAGATTGTTGATGTAAATTTCAACGGCTGGAACATAGATGTATTATCAACATATCAAGCATTCTTGCCAGTAATGGAATGCTTTGGATATATCAATAAAAAAGACTTGACAGAAGTCTATGACTTCAATGATATCTTAGTTGTTAAGATAAGAGCAGTCAAACCAAGAAGCATAGAATTGACAATGAAAGAAAAAGGCCTAAAGAAGCTTGAAGGTGGAATGCTAATCAAAGTAAACTCTGCCCGCGTCCCCAGAATAATCGGCAAAGCAGGAAGCATGGTCAAGACAATAAAAGACGAAACTAATTGCAATATCATAGTCGGCCAGAATGGCCTAGTCTGGATAAAAGGGGAAAAAGTAGAAGACGAGATAATAGCAAAAAAAGCAATAGAAATAATCTCAGAAAAACCTTTTCAAGAAGGTCTAACAGAAAAAGTAAAAGAATTTTTAGAATCACCTAAAAAGAAATAAATAAAAATAATTAATAATAAAAAATGGAAATATCAACAGTCATGAAGAAAAGGATTGAAGAACTTATCTCAAAAGAAAAGAGGATTGATGACAGAAAACTTACTGAATCCAGAGAAATTGAGATTGAATCCAGCATCTCAAGCAAGGCAGAGGGCTCAGCTAAAATCAAACTTGGGAATACAGAAGTTCTTGCAGGTATAAAGATGGATCTTGTTGAACCATTTAAAGACTCTCCAGACCAAGGAGTTTTAATAGTCACTGCAGAACTCTCACCACTAGCATCAGACAGATTTGAATCAGGTCCGCCAGGTATAAAGGCAATTGAATTAGCAAGGCTCGTTGACCGCGGACTAAGAAATTCAGAATGTATAGACTTCAAGAAGCTCTGCGTTAAAGAAGGAGAAAAAGTCTGGTCACTCGCAGTAGATATCTATCCTATAAATGATGCAGGAAACTTGATTGATGCAGGCGCAATAGCATCGATAGCAGCTTTGTCAGTTGCAGTTTTTCCAGAGGTTAAAGATGATAAAGTCCAGTATGGTGAACTTACAAACAAAAAAATTCCTTTTACAAATCTTCCAATAACAGTGACAGTCTATAAAATAGATGGCAAGTTCATACTTGACCCAACAACAGAAGAAGAAGACGCTTCTGTAGCCAGAGTCACCTTTACCTTCACATATCCCAATGAAGACCTACATTCCATGCAGAAAGTAGGAGATGAACTAAGTGAGGCAGAGCTCCTTGAAATGGAGGACATAGCCCTCAAAGAAGGAAAAAAATTAAATACAAAGATAACAAGTTTATTGAAGAAAGCTTGACATTAAAACAAATTAAAAACATAAGATGGGAAAAGTAGGAATAGTTGAATTATGCAAAAAATTGGAAACAACGAGAATGGGAGAACCAATTATGGTGCTTTGGGAATCAGCTGCAAATGCACCAACAAATTTTACAGTAGAGATGGAAATTGGATCATATCATGCAGGAAATACATTCAAAACAAAGGGGGATAACCTTCAGATTAGGGTGAGAGAGAAAAGCACTGTTAGGCAAACAAGTCACCACCAACATTATCATAGAAGAAGCGTACCAGTTTATTCTGTAATAAACATGAACCCTGCTGAACAAGAACTATGCATTGGCGAAAGGGAGATTGCGGCAAGACTAGAACTATCACCTGCTGATACAGAAACAAAAGAGTATATAATTGGTTATTTAAAGGGAGATATATCCTAGTTATTAACATGACAGAAAAATTCCAGTACACAAAATTTGAGAGAGCAAGAATAATCGGAGCTAGAGCCTTACAAATAAGTGCAAATGCACCAATCATACTAAAGCTTGATAAAGAAACACTTGAATCAATTAACTATGATCCAATAAAAATCGCAGAGATGGAATTTGACGAAGAAGTTCTCCCAATAACTGTTCATAGACCTTTGCCAAAAAAGATGGAAAGAAAAAGTGACATCAAACTTGAAGCAATTGAAGAAGAAATAGAAGAAATAGAAAAATCAAGAGAAGAAGACAAAAAAGCTGAGCAAGCAGAAGGAGAGTCAGAAGCAGAAAATAAAAAAGACAACGCGAAAAAAGAATCTGAAAAAATATCGACTGCTGATGAAGATATTGCAAAAGAATTTGAGGCAGAAGAAGAAAAAGAAGAAGAGATGCAAGAAGAAGATGCTGGCGAAAGTTTCTAGAAACCATCTAGGTTTTATTAGATTTTCTTGAAAAATAAAGTTTTTTATACTTAATATCTCTATCTAACATATAAAAAGAAGTAAAGCGCATAAACTAATAACAATTTAAATTATCTCAAAAAAGAGGAAAAATGATAATCCAGGGTTTTAATGCACGAAAGATTCTAAATTCAAGAAAAGACCTGACAATCTCTATCAAGATTAAGACAAAAGACAGAACTTTTGAGGCAAGTTCTCCTGAGGGCGCGTCTAAAGGCTCTAATGAGGCTCTGCCTTTTTCAAAAAAAGGCATAAATGCCTCTATTAAATTTGCAAACACCCTGGGTCAAAAACTCATCAAAAATAAAATTCAATTTAATGAATTTCAAGACCTTAAAAAAATCGAGTCAATGTTCCATGAAATTGATAAAACAAAGAGACTTGAGTTAACAGGAGGAAACACTTTATTTGCAATTGAAGCAGCGATTCTAAAAGCTATTGCAGCCTCAAAAAAACAAGATGTCTGGCAATTCTTATATGAAAAAGATAAAGCACATAACAAAGGTGCACTAACACTAACTAAAGCACCAAAAACACCCAAAAATATCTCAACTTACAAAAATATAAATTTTCCAAGACCTTTAGGAAACTGCATTGGCGGAGGAAAACACACAAAAGAATTAGAAAAGCCAGATTTTCAGGAATTTCTTATACTTCCATGTGCAAAATCAAAAAAAATCATTGACAATCACTACATTAGTCTTCAAGCATACAAACAAATAAAAGAAACTCTAAAAAAACAAGACAAACTCTTCTATGGAAAGATGACTGACGAACATGCTTTTATCTCTTCTTTTGACAATGAAAAAATCATTAAATTAATGAAAAACATACAAACAAAAATTAAAACAAAATTCAATGAGAACATTGAGATCGGAATAGATGTTGCTGCAAGTTCTTTTTTCAATAAAAAAAAGAAAGTTTATAAATACACTAGATTAAATGGAAAACCAGGAACACTAAAAACAGATGAACAAATTAACTATATCTTCAGCTTGTGCAAAAAATACAATCTCGCATATGTAGAAGATCCCCTCGATGAGGAGAACTTTTCAGGTTTCTCAAAACTCCTAAAGAAAATCAAAAAAGCAGGCCTCAAAACCCTGGTTGCAGGAGATGACTTAATCTGCACAAACTCTGATAGATTAAAAAAAGCAATTAAATCAAAATCAATCAATGCCACAATTGTCAAGCCAAATCAGTGTGGTTCTCTATTAGAGACAAAAAAAGTGATTGATCTCGCAAAAAAGAACAACATCATCCCAATAATGTCACATAGGTCTGGAGAAACCCCAGACCCTATCCTTGCAGAACTCGCCCTAGGCTGGCAAGTCCCAATAATCAAGATAAGTGTTGTTGGCATTGATGTCAACAAGACAAATGACCTAATAAGAATTGAAAGGAAATTAAGGTAAAAATGAAAAAGAAAATAGATAAAATTTTAGCATAAAATGAAAATTACCCTAGACACAAATGTTCTAATTTCAGCAACTTTTTGGTATGGCCCTTCTTTTAGCATAATTGAAAAAGTAGAAAACAAAGAATTAGAGCTATTTTTATCTGAAGATATTATTTCTGAATTTTCAAGAGTTTTAGAATCAGATGAAATTCAACAAAAAATCAAAGGAAAAAACCTTGAAATGAAAAGAACAATTGAAAAAATCATTTCTATATCTCAAATTACGAAACCAAAAGAAAAGTTAGATATTATAAAAGAGGATCAAGAAGACAACAAGATTATAGAATGCGCACTTGAAGGAAAAGTAAGCTATCTAATAAGCCAAGACAATCATTTATTAAAATTAAAAGAATTTCAAGGAATAAGGATAATTAATCCAAGAGATTTCTTAGATTTAATAAATAAAAAATAACCAAAAGATTTATAAATAAGATATATCTTACTAATAAGATTAAACTTATCAGAATTTAACATGAAAGAAAAAATTGAAATGGCAACTATAAGCTCTAGAGGACAAATTTGTATTCCGAATGATATAAGAGAAGAAATGGGTTTAGAAGAAGGAAATAAAGTTTTATTTGTTTTAACAGATAACTCTTTGATTATGAAAAAAGCAGATATGCAAACATTCAGACAAATAACTGCTCCCTTAAAAGAAGAAGCTAAAAAAATTGGAATGAAAGAGGCAGATGCCAATGAGATTGTTCATAGAGCTAGAAAAAATGATGCTCTTCGAGATAAAAGGGCGCAGAGATAAAATAAAAATGAACATAAAGCTATATTTCAAATGGTTTGACATTTGGGTTGGCTTCTATTACGATAGACACGAAAAAGCCCTCTATTTTCAACCCTTGCCCCTAATTGGATTGAAGTTCCAGAAGTCCAAGAACAAATATCTTGTAAAAGAATAAAGATGATAAATATTGAAAAAGAACTTAAAGACTTAATTGAAAATGAAGCAATTGCTTTTTCAACATCAGATGAAAAAGGAAATCCCCATGTAATTGCAGTTGGTTTTGTTAAAGTCGTCTCAAAAGACGAAATTCTGGTTACAGATAATTATATGAATGAAACCCTGAAAAATCTCCAGAAAAATAAGAATGTTGCTCTGGCAGTTTGGTGCAGTAACTGGAAAAAAGAGTGCGTAGGTTATGAATTAAAGGGAATAGCAACTTATCTAAATTCAGGAAAATGGATTAAATTTGTTAAAAAAATTCCTGAAAATAAAGGCATGCCTGCGAAGGGAGCCATAATTATCAAGATAACAAAAATAAAGAAAGTCACTTAAAAATGTTACCCAATACAACGCCCCAATATCTAAAAAATCTTCTAAATGTTGTTGATAACTCTAGAGATAAGACCATAATGGTTATAGGCATCCATGAAGATAAACCCATTCGAGAATTAGCCAAATATTTCAAAAAAGTTGTGTCTTGTTATGAATTCTTAAAAGTTAAGAATCTCAAACAAAAAAACTTTGAAATCATCAAAGAACCTTTGACAAAATCCATCAATCGATTAAAGAATTTTGATGTAATCTTTATCTCAGCAGAAATGCACCATTTTCCAGACAATGTACAATTAGCAGTATTCTATAACTTGAAGAAAAATCAAGAACTTATTTTAGATGAGCCAAAGAATATTGGTTCAATGGAATTCTATTACAGAGATTTCCAAAATTGTGAACCCCTCTGCGTTCTAACAAGACATATCCTAAAACAGATGGTCAAAAGAAAAATCATAAAAATAGAATCCATTAAACATTTTGGGGAATATACGCAATTCAAAAACTCAAAAGATATGATCTCTTTCTATAAGTTCATCCTACCGGATCATTATAAATATGCGGAAAAAATATTCTTGAAAAAGATAAAGAAGACGCATTTTCCAATTAGTTTAAAGTCAAACGCAACGATGTATAAAATAAAGAGAAGATAATTACCTCTTGATATCCTTCCAGCTCTTCTTCTCTTTCATCAACTTAGAAAGCTGAGGAAACTTCTCTTCAAGACAAGGTTCTTCTTTTTGATAAAAAATCCCGACAGGGATTTTTTCCTTGCAATCTGAATTATAATCAAACTCATCAGCCCGGGCCATGGCCGCTTTTAAGTCACTTTTATCATGCCCTTTCTCTTGAAGATTATAAATTCTTTGCTTATATCCCTCATCTTTATGGAAAATTATACAGGGCTGAATAACTTCAACAAAAGCAAAGCCTTTATGCTCTAGGGCCTGATTCAAGACTTGTTCAACTTGAGCAACATCTGCATATACTCTTGCAACAAAAGTAGCTCCTGCAGACAGCATGAGCTTAATCGGATTCATGGGCTTTGTCTTAACTCCTTGGGGAGTTGATTTATCCTTAAATCCAATTTCTGTTGTAGCAGTAGGTTCTCCAACAGTTAGAGCAAAAACCTGATTATTATGCACTATGTACTTAAAATTAGAATTATATCTCGCAGCATGAATCAAATGGTCTAAGCCCTCTGAATAAGCATCTCCATCTCCTGCAAATCCAATTACATTCAAATTAGGATTTCCTATCTTAATTCCAAGACAAGTTGGAATAACTCGGCCATGCAATGCATTTACTCCAGGCAAATTGATATAATCAAATATCTTAGCATGACACCCTATGCCTGAAACCATTGCAAAATCTCCTTTTACCTTTGTCTTCATAAGAGCATTTTTCACTCCCGCTAGTATCATAAAATTAAAACATCCCGGACACCATGTTGGAGTTATGTTTGTGTTTAGATTTTTTGGCATTTTTATTTTTTAAAATTAGGGTCATATTTTTTAATATGTTCTATTAATTGATTTAAAGCAAGCTCATTAAATCCAGTTATTACACCAATAGCAGAGCTATAAACAACTTTTAAAAGTGCTGTTTTTGTATTAAGTGGCATTTGACGTATTTTATTAAATATAGCAACATCCTCGGTTATAATTTCTTTGAATGGCAGATTATGTTTCACTAAAAAATCCTTAATTCTTTTAGCTTCTTCATCTCTTGGGACCGAATAAAGTTCTATTTTCATCTTAACATGATTGGAACAAAATTTAAATAATTAAGATTGATAATAAGATAGTTGTGGGCGAGTAGTTTAGTGGTAAAATAGTTGGTTGTCACCCAACAGTTCCGAGTTCGATTCTCAGCTCGTCCACAGCTTTTTGTATTTATATTAGAAAGATTTATAAACTTTAAATTGGTATTATATCTGGGTGACAACCAAGCACTAAACTGACTCGGAATTTTTTCTTTTATTTTTCTCATTTTTATAAGTTAAATTAATAATGAACAAGACTGCCGAAGCACAACGCGTCTTGATTTATTTTGTATTTGATTATTTGATTTATACCTACTTTCTGTGCGCTTTGTTTAGCATTAGTGCGCTTTTGTCCCATCATTTCAACCTCTTCTTAATCTCTGCATTTAATTCATCAGCTAAAAAAGGCCTAGCATCATATCTAAGGATTTTATTTTTAGCTTCAATCTTTACTCCGCACTTTTCCATCAACAAATCAGCCAACATCCCAGTTGAATTATTCTCAACCAAGATTAAATTTGAATTATGCAATTCTTTATCTAAATGTGGAAATGGTTCAAGATAAAGAACTTGTATAAATTGGACATCAAGGCCATTTGTAGCATCTAAAATCGCTCCTTTTGTCGAACCCCAAGAAAGAATCACGTTTTTGCTTGATTTTTTTCCATAGGACTTGAACATTTCAAATTTTTGTGCTTCTTTTATAATCTCTTCTGTTTTTTTTAATCGTCTCTCAAAATTCTCTTTGATTATCTTTGGATCATCAGTTGCAAATCCCTCTTTTGTAGCCTCATAACTATTATATTTGATTAGCTTCATTGACTTAGGGGATTTTACAATCTTTGCTTTACTCTGCATTGAATAAGAACTCTCACCAAGATGTTTATCACTTATTATAATAACTGGGGCCCTAAATTTTTGAGACATATAAAAAGCCTGGCTTGAAAGTTCTCCACACTCTACAGGATCTCCAGGAGCAAGAACTAACCTCTGGAATTCTCCATGTCCTGCATGTAGAGCCATTTTCAAATCACCCTGCATTGTATAAGTAGGTACACCTGTTCCAGGCCCTGGCCTCTGTGCAAGATAAAAAACAAGAGGAACCTCTAACTCTCCAGTCAAACTTAGTGCCTCTGTCATCAAATCAAAACCTCCGCCAGAAGTTCCGACCATAACCTTAGCTCCTGTTACAGCACTTCCAACACCAGCATTTGCAACAGCAATCTCATTCTCTAACTGAAAAACAAAAATATTGCTCTCCTGTTCCTTAGTCGCAAGTTCAAATAAAACAGGTGTTGCAGGAGTCATAGGATAAGCATAGTAAATATCAAGTCCAGAATCTATTGAACCTTGGGCTATGCCCTGGCTTCCATCTAAAAAAGAAAAGCCCTTGCTTTTTCCATTTGACTTCAATTTTAACAATTCGCTTATTTTTTCACCGATTTTTTCGTCACTTGAATTTGTCTTTATAATTTTTCCAGTTGATTTTAGAGAATCTTTATGAATTTTCTCTGTTTTTTCATCTAGAGCCACAATCACATCTACTTTAGAATCATTGCTATAAACATTTTCATCAGAAAAAGTGATAACATTAAAATTATTTCCCCCTCTTATCCTTGATTCATAAGTTCTTGAATAAAAAACAAAATATCCCTGCCCTATAAGATATTTCGCAAGAATCTTAGTAAGATGATTAGGTCCCTGTCCTGCTTCTCCACTAATTAAAACACTGTACCTCATTTTGTAGTATTTTAATCAGGTTTAAAGCATATTTAAATTTAATTCTAAAGCAAAAACCAAAAATCTTAAAAACCCTCGTTCCGTATCATCAACATGACAAAGCAAATTAAACTTCGGGAGAGTGTTCATCACTCAAACTGATTTTCCTAGCTTTGCCCCTAATTCTAAAAAACAAGAGATATGTATTAAAGAAAACACTGATTCTTTCATTCTTTTTAAAAAAAGCGCACTAATGATTCTAAAGAGCATAGGGCCTAACATTTTCATAAATTATCTCTCTTGCCAAAATCTTTTTCTTGAAAAAGATTTTAATACTCCAGATTCTAGACTAAATTATGGCGATTGTAGCTCAATGGTTAAAGCGCCTGGCTGTGGACGCGTTTTCTGCGGAAAACGCTCGAGGCAGAACCCGGGAGACGGGGGTCCGATTCCCCCCTTTCGCTTGTATAATCAAGGGAGATAAATTAACATGGAACAAGCAAAAAAAACAGTAAAAGGCTTCAGAGATTTTACAGGTCAGGAAGCTCTTAAACGCGAGGCTATTAAACAACTCTTGATAAAGAAGTTCAAAGCCTATGGATTTACTCCAGCTGAGACTCCGATAATTGAATTTGAGGAATTTGTTAAAGGAACAAACCAACAAGACGAAGTAATCTCAGATATCTTTAAGTTAAAAGATAAAGGAGACAGAGAACTTGCCCTTAGATATGAGTTCACATTCCAATTAAAAAGACTCACACAAGGAAAGAAACTTCCCTTCAGAAGATATCAAATCGGAGAAGTTTTCAGAGATGAGCCTATCTCTTCAAATAGATTCAGGCAATTCACACAGTGCGATGTTGATGTCATAGGTTCAACAGCAAGAGATGAAGCTGAAATCCTAAGGCTTTTCTCAGAAATATTCAAAGAAACGGGGATTAATTCAACAATATTCATCAACAACCGCAAACTATTAAATGAAATCCTAGAAGAACAAAGCATAAAAGACAAAGGGAAAAAAGAGCAAGCCATAAAAGAACTAGATAAACTTGATAAACTCTCAGAACCAGAAGTCAAAAATAATCTGAAAAAGATTGGAGCTGAAAAACTTTTCACACTATTCAAGAAGCCAGAAGAGTATTTTAAGAAATATCCAAGTTATAAAGAAATTGAAGAACTCAAAAAATTCTGCCGATCCTATTCAATCAAAGTTGAATTCTCACCAACTCTAGCCAGAGGCCTATCATACTATAGTGGGAATGTCTTTGAGATAAAAACCAAAAACCAAAAAGAGAGCATTGCTGGTGGAGGCTCATATCTAATCAATCAGGTCCAGAGCACAGGAATCTCTTTTAGCATAGAAAGACTCGCCTCACTTTCAAATATCAAAGGCCAGGGAGTAAAGTGCATCATCATATCCATAGGCCAGGAAAAAGAGCAAGATAAAGAATCTATCAAACTTGCACAAGCCCTTAGAGAAAATAACATTTCCTGCTTCATAATGAACAAAATTTCCAAGGCTCTTGACTATGCAAATCAAGAGCAGATTCCATTTATCATATTCCTTGGAAAAGAAGAAATAAAGAAGAAAAAATCCAAGCTCAGAAACATGAAAACAGGCAAAGAAGAATTCTTATCAGAGCCTGCTTTGATAAAGGAACTAAGCTAAAATGATAAACATATTTCAAATTATTGGTGCGTTGGGCCTTATACTAATTTCTATAGCTGTCTTGATAAAAAAAAAGAAGTATGAAGACATACTTTTTATTTTAGGGGGCCTCTGTTTAGAAGCTTATAGTATTAGCATAAAAAATATAATTTTTATAATACTTCAGGCAGTCTTTATTCTTGCATCAGGATATGAACTAATTAAGACCTATGTAAAGAAGTAAAAAGATTATCTTAGAGTTAGATTAAAAGTACATAATTTCTTGGAGAACAAGCACTCATAAAAAAACTGAGCTGAATTCTAAAGAAGCGCATAATTACTAACGAAAGCGCACAAAATCAATTTATATTTTATTTATAAAGGTTTTAACTATTCTGAAAGATATTGTGCTCCTGCACTCTTGCACTTCACCTTCTAAAACTTTATAAATAAACAGTTTATCTCTAATTCATGGCAATTGTTGAATCACTTTCAGGCGTAAGAGGAATTTATGGAACTGAACTCACAGATGAGAAAGTTGAAATCTATGCTAAATTATACTCTGACTTCTTAAAAGAAAAGAATCCTGGACAAAATATCAAGATAGTTATTGGCAGAGATACAAGACAATCAGGACAAGCAATCCTTAACTCACTGATTAAAGGCCTTGATTCTGACTTTGAAATCATAGATGTTGGAATTCTTCCCACTCCAATCATTCAAAATGCAGTCCGCGAGTTTAATGCCCAGGGCGGCATGATAATAACTGCCTCCCATAATGAGCCTGAATTCAATGGATTTAAATTCCTAAACAACGATGGTGGTCAATTAATGCCTAAAGACATAGAACCTATAATCAAAAAAGCCAAGGAAATAGATAAAAAACAAATTAATAATAAACCAAAAGTTGAAAACAAAATCATAAATATGCACTCTGAAGCACTAGAAACTTATAAAAAATTTGTCCAAAATATCCTTAAAACAGAAAAGATAAACACAACTGCCAAAATTCTTGTAGATCCAAATGGCGGCGCAGGCATCTTCTCAAAAGAGATTTTTGAATCATTTGGAATAAATGCAGAATACATGAACATGACTCCAGGAGAATTTAACAGAGTAGTAGAACCAACTATCAAAACCCTAGGACATCTAAAAGAGAAGATTCAAAAAGAGGGCCATGAGTTTTTGATGGGTTTTGATTGCGATGCAGATCGTGTTGAAATTCTCTTAGATGATGGAACAATTGTGTCTGGAAATCACTCAATTGCAATCATTGCAGATAAACTTCTCTCAGAAGCAAAACAAAAAGAGAAAAGTGTTGTTGTGAATGGTGCCACAAGCCATCTTGTCAGAGAAATAGCAAGAAAACACAGTGCAAAATATAAAGAAGTTGACGTAGGAGAGCCCAATGTTGTTGGAGAGATGTCTCAATCATGCTCAATAATCGGCGGTGAAGGAACAAGCGGCGGCCCTATAATCTCTCCATCAAAGTGCAGAGATGGAATACTGACCTCTTTATTCTTGTTAAAGATAATCTCTGAAAAGAATAAAAAATTAAAGGAAATAATTCAGGAACTTCCCCCCTACCATAATGTAAAAGAGTATTTCAAATTAAAAGAAGATTTTCAAAATAGCAGAGAAAGAATAAAACTCTATTATTTAAAAAAAGGATTTGAAGTACAAGAATTTGGAGACTCAGAAGGAGGCCTAAAAGCTATCAAGAATGGCTCTTGGATATGGTTCAGGCAATCAAGGACAGAGGACTTAGTGATGAAATGCTTTGCAGACTCAAAAGAGAAAGATAGTGCCGAGGCTCTTCTAGAAGAAGCAAAGCAGCTCCTTATGAACTGATTATACTTATAGAAATATTCTAAACCAACAAGATAAAAAATTACTTTGCATTTCTACAAGGATATTCATAAAATCAAAAATCAAGAGGCTTCCTTATTATCTTCTTACTTTAGCCAAAACAAGTACTGAACCGATTATACCCATAATTGGTCCAATAACAAAACCTGACGGAGGAAGTATCAAAGCTATTATGCTGAATACCAGCACAAAAACACTTGCCTCTCTAGGATTCCTTCTCATCAACAGTGTAGCAATCAACATCCCAAGCCCCAAAATAATTCCAATTATCCCAAAAACAGGTGATGCATTTGCTGTGCCAAATAAATTGACTTTCCAAGGAGTCAAGAAAATAATTGAAGCTACAAGCACAATTATCGCAGCAATCAAACTCACAGCATGATCTGTTGCAATAGTGGTCCTTCCCTCATTTTCTTTTTTTGGCATATCTACGACTTTACCTCTTTTTTTAACTTTCTTTGCCATGTTTATATTAATAAGAATGAGTTTAAAAATGTTTTTGAACGTCAAACAAAAGCGCATGAAGATAATTAAAGCGCACCAGATTTATTGATAATTTTTCAGAATAAATTTGGGACAAGATCTTTTTGTGCTTCGGCAATCTTGTTCAGATTCTCAGGCCAGCCCAATTTCCTCATCAATCTCTCTAGAGGAGATTGTACACCCTTTGTACTTAAAACCATACAATAAAGCTTCCATCACTTCCCTTTTCTTAGCAGGCAAGTCAATTATTCCAAGTTTATATGCCATAAAACCAAGCTCACTTGACCTTAGAATCTTAAAATGCTTGAACATAGGATAATTTTTCTGGTTGCCCTCTATCTTGGTATGCAACTTAGACTCCAAAATTCTCCTTAGATTTTCAGGAGCCTCACACAGAACTCTTGTGGTCCTCTCATCGACAACAATTGCTTTTTTATCTATATCCAAAAGATTATACAAAGCCAATGCCGAAACTTCTCCATCATGCAAGATTTTGATGTATTCTTGTCCAGACCTGAAAGTGTGATTAGCTATCTTCATAATATTCTCTTTTTCCTTATTCAAAGACAGATTTGAGAATAAAGTCAAGATTCCTTTTTCAAGAAGATCCTTGATAAAGAGAGACTCCAACATAAACCTTCTCTCTCTAAATGGCCTGTCAATTATCTCGTGCTTTACATCATCAGTTATATAAAACTCTCCTCCGAACTTCTTTTTCAACGGTTCAAGAATATATAATAAATCATTCAAAGCCAGAGTTATAATCGGACTCGAATCAAAAATAAGTGCTTTCTTCATTTTCTCTATTCCTTAGACTATTTTTTATTTCCTGTCTATTTCTTCTTGCGTTTTTCTCCGATTTTAGAGAACCAAAATATATACAATATCTCTAAAATTCCGACAAGATTCACAATAAACATAACAATAAACCATGCTATGTGGTGTTTCCTTGCAGCTTTCCATAAAGCAAATGCTTTCCAAATACCGCTCCATACACTCACAAGAAGCACAATTACTGTAAACAAAACCTCATGGGTAGTTATCCACAAAGTAATTGGGTCTGTCATCTGAACATATCCTCCATAAATTTAATTCTCTCCCTAACTGACTTAGTCAATAAGAGATCATTATCTGTAATAAACTGACTAGTCGCATAACTTGCTAATTCCCATTCAGTTATTCCCAATAAGTCAGCTGTCTCTGCTCTTGATATTCCATGCTCATATATTTTAGAAGCTTTGTTTATTGAAGCTTTCCTAAATACCTCTTTAATAGAATCCTTAAGACCTCCAAATAATTTCATATCCTGCCTTATACGTATCATCTCTTTCCTAAATTCAAGGAGATTATCTTTCTGCACTGCTCTTGATGCTTTTGACAAGCACATGGCAGTTTTCTTGACAAAAATATTCCATTTATCATATGACTTAAAAGCAGGATTTGAAAAAATCTTCCCTAAAACATACATTGTGACAGCTAAAGCAATTGAATCAGGATCTTGATAGATAGAAGAAGAATGTAATGTCTTATTGGATAATTCATTCAATAGCAAAGTATTTTCTGTTCTGACAGCTTCATTCGCATCTTTCAATATACTAATCACATGCTCTTTTTCAATCATGCTGGAAAACCCCCATGTTTTCGGCATGCTGAAAAAAGTTCTCTTTTTTCAATCATGCTTATTATAATTAAAATGTTTATTTAAATCTTATGCAAAAGAAATTCTTAAAAAAAGAAAGTCATGTCGTCCCTATTAAGTGCACACAATAAGAAGATTTATAAATCTCACTAATCATTTTTCAATATGAAACATACAACAAACTCTAACACAAAACTTTTCATAAAAACAGCCAGCGCAGATGGAATCATAGACCAAGATAAACAAATCTATGTAAAGCTTGTCGGCGGTTATGTAAGAAAATCAGCCCAAGACTTGCAACCAGGAGATTTAGTCGTTGTCAGAAAAGATTGTATTAACAAAAAAATCGATGATGTTCTTCCAGTTATACGGGAGGGCAGTATGATGTATAGACTAGCAGAAGACCGTCTATATCGGTCTCCAAAAACTTCAGATGATCCAGAAAAAAGCCCTGCCCAAGATCTAAGAAAACCATTGCTTTCTGTTTTATTGTTAGAGGGTTTAACAAGAGATTCGCTAGAATCTAAAGAAACATTAGAAAGTAAGATTTATGGCATTGCGGGTCAGGGTTTTACTACAGGGGAATATACTGATTTTGCTAATAAAGTGCATACTGTTTTAAGAGAAGGTTTAATATCAAGAGGCAAAAATTTGGATCATCTAGTTTCGATAGACACAATAAAAGCCTGGTTAAAAGGAGAGACTCTTGCTCCAAAATACTGGGAAAATTTAGAATGCTTAAGTGAGATAAACTCAGAATTCGAAGTAGAATTACATGAAGAAAGAGCAGGCCTTAATCTACGCTCAGCCTATGATTTTGCCATGCAAGCAAGACGTGTTGTTATGGACCGGCTTCTCCATGCCACAACAACCGCAGGACCACTGAACGGAGAGGGATCAAATGGGCATAAAAAATATACTCTTGAGACAAGACTAGCTGTTGCTCAATTAATTGATTCTGTAGATGCAACAACCATGGCATCGAGAATTACAAGTATTGAACCAGAACAAAGAACAAAAGAAAAAAGAGATCCAAAAATGGAAAGAGCCATTTACACAGGGCCGTTGGATGTACCCTTCATCCCAATGAACGATGTGAGAAATACTTCTTACTTATTGGGTGAAGCCCTTTATAGTTTACTTGAACGTTATGCATTACAAAAAATTCTAGAAACAGCGAACGGGGTTCTAAAAGAAGCTGGTCTCGACGTAAATTCTTTTGATACTAACGACTCTCTTTTAGATGCCGTAAATACCAGATTCAAAGAAAAAGGTTTTGGAATAACCCTAGATAAAGGAGACAAAGTAATTCCACTAAGATATTTGAAAGAATTAATTCCACTAATAGTCATAGAAAAACATGAAAGCCATAACAAAAGATTAATGAAAGCAGACACATACTATATAACTACGGGAGAATTTTTTGAAAGATTAGTTAGGGTCTGCCCAAAAGAGGCATACGTGAACAAGAGGAATAGAAAAATACTGGAGAGGGCAGGACAATCTACAAGAGAACTTGAAATTACGCTAGATTGGATGTACCGAGAGTTTAATTCTACCCTAACTGAACAACCAGGCTGGTTTAAAAGAGCCACCGGGGTGAATGCAAACGAGTTTTATGCACTAGTGGACCTCGTTAATAGGTACAATAGCGCGCTTCCAAAAAGATTTCTTCAAAGAGAAATAGAAGATATTCAAGCATCCATGAATTACTGCGATCTAAAAAGATTATGTATTGCCAAAAAACAAAGAGTAGAAAGGAGGAATAAGAGAAATGGGTTAAATGTGGGTATTAAAAAATACCAAAAAACAACAAAACAATTAAAGAGGGAGTATGGCCTAGAAGACCAAGAAAAACGCCTATTCCTATCATGTCTGATAGACCCTAAGAAGGGAATAAGCACATATGAAGATCACTGGAAAATAAGATTATTTTCAATAAGCGAACTACATAGAAGAAAAGAAGAACTTGAAAGAGAAGATACCGCTTTCTACAGGAGAGCAAAAGTCGCACAAATTCTAGAAACTTTAGGAATTCCAAGTATTATAAGGGCATACGATGCAACAAATTTTCTAGAACTATTCCCAAAACCAGTTCCTGCTTTCGGCGAGGGATCCTCTCTAAAAACTTAAGTTTGCATCCTTAAATTTATAAATTCCAAAAAGGTTATATTTCATACAAAAGCAGAAAATGACAAAACTCCTTTATTTAGAAGATGCATATGCAAAAGAATTTGATGCAATTATAACCTCAATTCAAGATAATGAACTTGAGTTAGATCAAACTCTTTTCTATCCAGAATCAGGAGGACAACTAGGGGACAAAGGAGAGATTTCATGCAATGGAAAAGATTACCAAATTTTATCATGCAAAAAAGAGCAAGGGAAAATAATCCATCACCTAAATTCCGCTGATGGGCTCCAAGTCGGAGATAAAATTCATGGAATTATTAACTGGCCCTGGAGATACAAGATGATGAGGATGCACACTGCAGCCCATATTCTTTCTTCAATAATCAACAAAGAAACAGGTGCATTGATAACAGGAAATCAGCTTGGCCAAGATAAATCAAGAGTAGATTTTGATCTTGAAAAATTTGACAGAGAACAGCTCGAATCATATATTGGAAAGGCAAATGCCCAACTTGAAAAAGGCCAAGAAATCACATCCCATGTAATTTCAAGACAAGAAGCAGAATCAAATCCCTCGCTCTGCAAACTTGCTAAAGGACTTCCTCCTGCAATTCAAGAAATAAGAATTCTTAAAATCAGAGATATCGATGAACAGCCTGATGCAGGGACTCATGTCAAGAACACAAAAGAAATTGGAAAGCTCAGGTTCATTTCTGTTGAAAACAAAGGAGCTTCAAGACGAAGAATTTATTTCGGGCTAGAATAAGAATTATTTTGCATATCCCTTAAAATTTTTAAAACTTTCTGATAAACTGGTTCAAAACATTTTTTTGCAAAATCAACAGCATATTCTGCTTCTGCTATTGTAGCATGATACCCATAATAATTAATGTTCCTCCTTGTAGATCTTAACATCTCTAAAATCATTAAAGGCCTATCTGTTCTAATATCCAAAGAAACAACCCTTTTAACCGGCAAAGTGTGGTCTTCTGATTTAATTCCTTCTGCAGTTAAAAGAGCTTCTCCAAGCATTCTAAAAGATTCATAAATATTTCTTACAATAGTATTTGTAGAATCATTATTCAAAGGAAATTTAAGAACAAAATTCAAGTCAATCTTAGCAATTTCAATTAGACTAAGGGCTTTTTTAAAATCTGGAACCTTTTCTCTAATCATGGATTAACCTCCAAAAAACCGTCTAAAACAATCCCATTAGCAATATTCGAAAAAAGATTTAAATCAATTTTTTTTCTTGAAAAAATATATAAGTTTACTGGGACATTTTTCCTATAACCAAAATTTTCTATTTTCCCAAATTCGCTAATTTTCAATCTTTCATTACCAAAAATCTCTACTGCCAAATCTATATCGCTATTTTCCGTATCATCTCCTTTACGATAACTTCCAAATAGAATTATTGCTCTGACCCCGGGAACTTCTTTATGAATATCCTCTAGAATTCCCGATTGATAAATCATCTGAAAGTTAAAACCAATTTTTAAATTAAAATTGTAAGGATGCTTTTTATTGCAAAAAATTCTCCAAACCTTTCCCAATTCTTTCTTAAATAAAAAATTTTCTTTAACTAATTTTAGAACAACTTTTCTTGCATTTGTTTTAGAAATTTTCAAAACACGAGATAATTCATTCAAACCAACTTCATCATCTGGATAAGAAAAAAACCAATAGAGACATTTTTGATAAGCTTCGTTCAAATTCAACAATTCTACTTTTTTTATTATTTTTAAACTTGTTTGTTGTTTAGTTAAAAGTTCTTTATTCATACAACCGGTAACAAATTAGACTATTTAAACTTTTTGGAAACCGATTGGTTTTTTAAAAAGCCATTAATCCAAATCGCCAGATTTAAAAATCTCTTTCTCTTTAGATTTTAATGAAAAAAGAAGAACAAAAAGATTCTAAAGAAAGAAAAATCACATTCAATAAAGAAAAAGATGAAGAATTCTCACAATGGTATTCTGACATCGTTGAAAAGTCCGAGCTTGTTGACTTAAGATATAACTTAAAAGGATTTGTTGTTTTCAGGCCTTGGGCAGTCAGGACAATGGAGGTCATGTATGATTTATTAGAAAAAGAACTGCAAGAAAAAGGTCACGAACCTGCTTGGTTCCCAGCACTAATTCCAGAATCAAACTTCCATAAAGAAGCAGAGCATGTCCAGGGTTTTGATCCTCAAGTTTTCTGGGTCACAGAAGCAGCTAATTCAAAATTCGAAGAGCGATTAGCCCTAAGACCAACTTCTGAAACAGCAATGTATCCTATGTACTCTATTTGGATAAGAAGTTATAATGACTTGCCTCTAAAAATTTATCAAAGATGCCAAGTCTGGCGCTATGAAACTAAAGCAACAAGACCACTGATAAGAAGCAGAGAATTCCACTGGATTGAGGGCCATGATTGTTTCTCAAGCAAGGAAGAAGCCGATGCCCAAGTTCTTGAAGATATTGACACAACAGAAAAGTTCATGCATCAAAAACTAGGAATTCCTTTCTTACCTCTAAGACGGCCTTTCTGGGATATGTTTCCGGGAGCAGTCTACACTGTTGGCTCTGATACCTTCACACCAGATGGAAAAGTCATACAACAACCATCAACACATTTTTTAGGACAAGGATTTTCAAAAACATTCAATATCAAATTCAAAGATAAAGATGGAAAAGATAAATATGTCTGGCAGACCTGCTATGGCTCCTGCATTTCAAGAATCCTCGGTTCTTTAATCACAACACATGGTGATGCAAAAGGACTAGTTCTTCCTTTTATTGTTTCTCCAATCCAGGTCACCATAATTCCTATCTTCAGAACAGAAACTAAAGAAAAAATTCTAAAAGAATGTAAAAAAATAGAACAAGAAATCAAGTCTCTTGGAATAAGAGTAAAAATAGATGAAAAAGATACATCTCCCGGCAATAAGTTCTATTTCTGGGAGATGAAAGGAGTTCCCTTAAGACTAGAAATAGGAGAACAAGAACTAGAATCAAGAATCTATACGCTCTATATAAGAGATGAAAATCAAAAGATAAAGATAAGAAAACTCGATGAAATAAAAAAACAAGGAGAATTTTTTGATAAAAGACTAAAAAATAATGCAGATGCATTTCTATCAAAAACCATAATCAACTGCAAAACAAAAGAAGATGTTAAAAAAGCACTTGAAAACAAAAAAATAGCAAGAGTTGACTTCTGCTCTATAAACAAAGAAGGAACACACTGCGCAGAAGTAATTGAAAAAGATTTTGGGGCATTTGTCAGAGGCGTCAGGCATGACAAAAAAGAAATTCCTAAAGGAAAATGCCCCTTCTGCAACAAAAAAGCTACTGAAGTTGTTTATATTGCAAAAAGCTACTGAATTACACAAATTCTTTTAAATCCAAAAATCTCAGATAAAATGGTGATAAGATGATATCAAACGAGGTTCCAGAAGATTTCAAGAAAAAATTTGATGTTGTCTCTTGCTTCTTAGAACATCAAGGAAAAGTTCTCATGCTTCATAGACAAGATCATAAACCACAAGGTAATACCTGGGGCATGCCTGCTGGAAAAGTCCATGAAAACGAATCTATAAATGAAGCCCTCTCAAGAGAAATAGAAGAAGAAATTGGCCTGAAAATAAGCCCAGAGAACTTGCAGTATTCTAAAAAATTCTATGTCAAATACCCAGAGTATCACTATGTCTATCATGTTCTAGTTCTAAAGCTTGAGGAGATTCCAGAACTAAAATTAAACCTGGAAGAAAATAAAGAGTTTCAATGGATTAAACCAGAAGAGGCCCTAAAACTTAATCTAATAGAGGATGAAGATACGGTGCTGAAAGTCTGCTATGGTCTATGAAGAGAGGGTTATGCTTCTAAATTAGATCTACCTTTTTCAGTGCCAATAAAATTAATAGGGCACAACGTTGTGAAAAAGCATAAGAAATATCTAACTTAACTCTATTTCAAATTCAAAGCATGCCAGTCATGCACTGTTTTGTAAGAATGCATTTCCTTTTTAGAGAACCATAAAGCTATTTCATGCTCAGCATCTTTTTCTGTTGAGGCATGTATCAAATTCCCGACTTTTCCATCATCCTTGTTTGCATGTTCTTTAGACATATGTGCAAAATCTCCCCTTATTGTTCCAGGAGCAGCCTCATTTGGATAAGTTACGCCGACTATCTTCTTTACAACATTAATAGCCTCAACACCCTCAATGACCATTGCTATAACAGGACCCTCTCTTATGTATCTCACAAGATTATCTAGAATTCTTTGATCATATCTTTGCTTTACATCCCCATAATGTTTCTCGGCAAAATTCTTATCAACCCAAGCCATTTTCATTGCAATAATTTTCAGACCAGCATCTTCAAATCTACTGATAATCTTTCCAACAAGTGCTCTCTGGACACCATCTGGCTTAATTAAAACCAATGTTCTTTGCATCATAATATAAAAATCCAATTTAAGTTTTTAAATCTTTTCATCAAAAGGTTTATAAATAATTTAATCTATACCCAAGTATGAAAAAGAGGTTGAAAAGTTCTAATAGAAGTGTCAAGCTTAAAGTTCCTAAACCGAAATTCTTGAAAAAAAAGGAAAAGATAATCGCCAAAAAAAAGGTAAAAGAACCCCCACAAGAGTATATAAAAACATATATCCCTGGTTTTGACAAACTTTTTGAACATGGGATTCCAAAAGGCAGTAGCGTTCTTGTAGAGGGCGGTCCAGGCTCAGGAAAAACAAATTTCTGCATGCAAATCAGCCATAACCTTTGTGAAAAAGGGAAAAAAGTCCTTTATATGTCTTTTGAAGAACCTGAAGTCAGATTAAAAAGCCACATGCATGCATTTGGATGGCACCCTAATGACCTTGAAAAAAAAGGCCTCCTTAAGATTAAAAGATTCAGTGCCCTGGATATTGCAAGAAGTGTTGAAGCATTATTATCAGAAGCAAAAAAAGAACTTTTGATAGATATTCAACCAGTATTTTTCCCGCAAGATTTTCAGCCAGATATTGTTTGCATTGATTCCCTATCATCTATTGCTTCAGCTTTCTCTGGTGAAGAGACTAGGTTCAGAATATACATGGAGCAATTATTTAGATATCTTGAAAAATTAGATATCACCTCTTTTTTAATTAGAGAAGTCAGCAACCCAACGCACGTTGGCGCAGTCTATGTTGAAAAAGGCGAGGCAGTCAGTTTCTTATCTGACGGGATTGTGATTATATACAATGTCATCTACAAAAATGGAAGAAGAGGCGGGGCAATTGAAGTCCTAAAAATGCGTGGCGAACGCATAGACAAAAAAATAGTCAAGATGGAAATAAACCAAAAAAAAGGCATTGTCGTCTACCCAGATAAAGATGTTGATGACAAAGATGGCCACATCCTAACTTAATTCTTCATTCTACAAACCATTCTGACAAAAGGCATTATTGCTAAACACTAAAACGCTAAGAAATCAAATGATTTCTGGCGCCCAGAAAATTAAAATTTTCTAGGGAATCAGAAGATTTTTGGTGTCCTAAAAAACTTAGAAAACACCTTATATTTTCAAACTCTCCTCACTTATTATCCTTCACTTCTGCCCCCTTTGCTTCTCTTTTCTCAAGTTCTTCCCTAAGTAAAGGAACTTCTCTATGTATATCTCTTATCAATTCAGAAAACTTCTTCATCTTGATATTATAGTTTCCCTCACTGATTACCCCCTTGTCAAAATAGTCCTTTTGTGTTTTGGCAATAAGTTCTTTCAAGACCTTTTCTTCAAGCCCAAGTTTTTTGATTCTTCTTTTTATAAGATATTTCTCAATTCTGTTTTTAGTTATAAAATAAATGCCCAAAAGAATAACTACAACAATTAAAATAATCCACCAATTCTTTATAAAGAAGTTAGCTAGTGTTTTTGAGGCGGCAATATAAAATATCTTTGATTGCGCAGCACTTGACTCAGCTTCACTAATCTTTTGATATGTATTATCAATTAAGACAAGAGATTGCTCATATCTTTCATCATAAAACTCTTGCCTTGCTTTTTCAAAAGATTCTAAAACACCACTTAGATTAACTTCCTTATTCTTCGAAGTTTCATTTATCCTTTCTTCCAAAACCCTAAGCTCATCCCTATTTTGAAATGCTTTTATTTTTATATTCTTAATCTCCCTGCATTTCTCTAGAATAAT
>CAYPSK010000005.1:0-35544 GCA_964413705.1 Candidatus Woesearchaeota archaeon
TTTTTATTCATTTTCATAGAGCAGGTCATGGAGGATTCACTAGGCCAGAAAACCCCATAGGTTTTACAGTCTTAGTTTTGTCTAAATTCGCAAGACTTGCAGGAGCTTCTGGGATACATACAGGTACCGCAGGAGTTGGGAAGATGAAAGGGTCCCCTGAAGAAGATATCATCGCTGCCCATGAGATTCTGCATTTTAAAGAGAAAGGACATTTTTTTGATCAGCTCTGGGCAACAATCCCGGAAAAAGATAAAGATGCTATTCATCTAGTCCACGAAGACCTGATCCACCACATTATACTTCAAGATGATTCTTGGAGGGGCATGAAAAAATGTTGCCCAATAATATCTGGAGGCCTAGATCCAACACTACTAAAACCATTCATAGACCTTATGGGGGATATAGATTTTATTACAACAATGGGTGCTGGTTGCCATGCCCACCCAAAAGGAACAACTGCTGGAGCAAAAGCCCTAGTTCAGGCATGCGAGGCTTACAAAAAAAGAATCTCAATTGAAAAATATTCTAAAACACATAAAGAGTTAGCAGAAGCAATAAAATTCTTTGACAAAAAGCCAAAAGAAGTTAAACAAGCACAAAAAAGCGAAAAAAATTGAACACCCTATAAACAAAAAAAATGGAGATGTACCAAACAATTATTTTTTGTGTTGTGGGAATTGTTCTTTTTCTATACAGTATCTTAAAATTAAGCAAAAAATTTGAAGCGTTGGTAAAAGAAAAAATTATTTTTTATCTTAGAAAAGTAACTAAAAGCCAAGTAAAGGGCACAATACTTGGTTTTGTTATCACTGCTTTTAATCAAAGTAGCAGTGCAACAACAGTTTTAACTATTGCTTTAGTAAGCTCTGGCCTTTTAAGTTTTTACAGTTCCTTGGGAATATTGTTTGGAGCTAATATTGGCACTACAATAACAATTAACCTCATCGCTTTCGGCATTACAAAAATTTCTTTTATCTTTATTTTACTGGGCTTTATTTTATGTTTTATAAAACAAACAAAAAAAATTGGCGAAATAATCTTTTATGCAGGGCTCGTCTTTTTTGGTTTGTTTCTTATATCAATGGCTTTAGAATCTCTAAAAAACAATACAATATTCTTAAATATTTTAACACAGAATAAAAATCCTTTTTTAACAGTTTTATATTCCACAATTTTTACTGCAATAGTCCAAAGTAGTGCTATCACTATTGGCAGTGCCATATTATTAGGCCAACAAGGTATGTTAGACTTACCAGCACTTATTGGTATAATTATAGGGGCAAATTTAGGAACAACTATTACGGTATTAATCGCATCAATAGGGGGTTCATTAAATTCAAAAAGAACCGCTCTTGCCCATTTCTTTTTTAATTTGGGTGGGGCCTTGATTTTCCTGCCATTCATATGGCAATTTAATAGTTTGCTAAATTTGATAAATATCCCAACCCCGAATAAAGCGGCACTTTTTCATATTTTCTTTAATGTAATTACTGCAGTAATTTTCTTATTAATTGTAAAATATTTTGCAAGATTTATTATAAAAATAACCCCTGGAAAAGATGACTCTATAAATTTCTTACCACACTACTTAAATAAAATTTTTATAAAAAAGCCAAAAATTGCTTTGACCTTAGTAAAAAGAGAACTAAAAAGAGAGTTTATTTTAACGGAAAAAATGCTGAAAAAAGCCCTTCCCTTAATACAAAAATTCGAAAACAAAACATTCGATGAAATTAATTATATTGAAAATACTGTTGATAATTTGCAGGAAGAAATTCTCTCATTCTTAGATGAATTGCCCCATAAAAACACCCTAACAAAAATTCAGTTGAAACAAATTATAATTTATTCTTTTGTTGTTAACTCAATAGAAAGAATTGCTGACAGAACAATGAATATAGCACAAATCGCAAAGTATAAACATCTAAACAAAGAAGATATCTCTGAAGAAACTTTAAAATTACTAAGAGAACTTGGTAATGATATTCTCATTCTTAATGAGAATTGTATTGCTCTCCTTGAAGATAAAAAATATAACCCCCAACTAGAAATCGAGATAAGGGATAAAATTAAAAAAATTAAAAAAATTTATAAAGAAAAATTAGAAGAAAGTAAAGAAGACCCTTCTTCAGCAATGGTATTTTCTGAACTAATGATAAATATTGAAAGAATAGTCGGTAATTGCAGCGATATCGCAAAATATATTGACAAAAAATAGTTTTTCCTGCTTTTTTAAACATCGATGACTATAAAATACTATAAAAATAAAAAATAAAAAAGTTTATTGGTTTTTGCTCTTTACTTAGAGCATCCGCAGACCCCACCAGCACCATTTGCAGCTGAGCAGCCTTGTCCCGAAAGACATCCACAATCACTTCCCTCTGAGCACTGCCCTTGACATCCACATGCACAATCTGTTCCACATCCGCAACCAGTAGTTAGAGTAGTTTCTGCTATCCTTGTATCTGCTTTAACAAAGTTTTTAGCCATAAAAACTCCCCAAAAAGCAAGCACAATAACTACTGAAACAACAGCCAGTATTATCCATAATTTCATTTTTTAACCTCCTTTTATTAAATTTAATTTATATAAATTCTAAAAAGAAACCCCTTTTAAGCCATTGTTTGTAACTAGTTTCAATAAACAACTTTAATCACTTTCATCAATTATATGCTGAACCAATTCTTCATTACTTAATCTTTTTCTAACTAATTTATCTGCCCCATTTAAAACTAAAACTTCTGCAGGCATCGGTCTTAAATTATAAACCCCGCCCATTGAATAACAATAAGCCCCTGCATTTTCAATAGCAAGAAAATCTCCTTCTCTTACTTCAGGAAGCTCCCTATTTGCTGCAAAACAATCTCCTGTTTCACATATATTCCCACACACATCATATACTTGTTTTTTTCCTTCTGGATTTGTTAAATTAACTATATGATGATAGGCTTGATAGAACATCGGCCTAATTAGCTGGGGAAATCCTGAATTTGTTCCTGCAATTAATTTTCCATTATTTTCTTTTAATGTTGTTGCTTCAATTAATAATTGCCCTGCTTCTGCTACAATGTATTTTCCAGGTTCAAAACATAAAAAGAGCTCTTTTCCATACTCCTTGCAATAAGAAGAAAAAATCTCAGTTATCTCGCTTCCAAACCTTTCATAATCAATTCTTTTTTCATCTGGATGATATGGAACTTTAAAACCGCCCCCAAAATCGATAAATTCTAAATCTGGAAAATTTTCTTTTGTAGCAATTTTTAAAATATTTTTCATTCCTTTCATTATATCTGTTGTTTCAGGAATTCCCGAACCAGTATGCTCATGTAATCCAATTACTTTTAGATTATATTTTTTAATTATCTCTTTAACTTTATCAACTTGGTTTAATAAAATGCCAAATTTTGTCGATTCCCCTCCAGTTCTAACATTTTCATTTTCTCCTGCAACAACATTTGAATTAAATCTTATACAAATATCAAATCCAGAATAAGCTTTTCCATATTTCTCTAAACTAGATAAAGAGCCTATATTAAATAAAACCCCTAATTTCTGAACTTCATGCATTTCAGAATCAGTTATTTTATTTGCAGTAAATAAAATTCTATCTTTTGAAAAACCAGCTTTTGAAGCAAGTAAAACATCTCCTGGGCTTACTGCATCAATATATGCCTTATGTTCATTAAGTAGTTTTAATATCTCAAAATTATAATTTGCTTTCATAGCATAGTATATTTTTAATTTAGGATACTTAATAAAATCATAAAGTTCTTTATACCTTTTTAAAATCAAATTCCCATCATAAACATATAAGGGAGTTCCATATTTTCTTGCTAATTTTATTAATTTTTCTCTTTCCATATTTTAATAACCTAACCTTCTATAAATTTAGTGTGTAATTCCCTTATAACCTTTTCATATTTTCTTTGAGGAATAACAATGCTAGCAACAAAACTTCCTAGACCATGTGGAATCCAAGAAACCCCGGTAAATGGAATGTGGGGCCAACACACGTCTCGAACAATTGCTTCAAATTCATTTTTAGTGTGATAATTAATATTCCCAATAATCGTAACTAGTGAACAAAGCTCTTTAGTACAAGGATTATTTAATTTTGCAATAACTCTCCTTATTCCTGGACTTTTTCCTAGAACATAAGAAACACTATACCTTGTATCAAAACTCATTAGTTTATTTATCTTATACTCTGCAAATAAATCCATAACTTTTGCTTCTGCACCTGGTTCATCTCTCATGTTTCCAACTAAAAGATAAACACAATCTTTTTGTCCAGTAACTAGTTCAACTTTCCTTGCATAATACTCTTTAGTTACTCTTGTTCTAATTCTTGAATTACTGACATTTAAAATTCCAATAGGCAATTCGCCTTTTTTGGCCCAGGTTATTGCTTCTGGTTGAATGTTCCCCGCTTCCATAGCCATATCGTAACTTAAACACTCTACTAACCTTGCATTTCCTACAATCTTAGGATCTGCGCTCATTACTCCCTCTGTATTTTTCATTAAATAAACTTCACCAGAAACACAATATGCTAAAAAAGTTGCTGTTTGATCAGAACCTGATCTTCCAAGTGTAGTTCTTTTTTTATTTTTTCCAATAGCATCAAAACCAGTAACTATTAAAAGATCTCCTTTAAAACTTTCTCTAACACAATTTTCAACACCCCTTTTACATCTTTCATCAATAAAATTTTCTTCTCCCCTTTCAATTCCCAAGTCAAAACCAGTTGTATAACTGATTCTCCCAAATGATTTTTCAAAATAAGCTTGCCAGATTCTAGCAACAAGTCTCTCTCCTAAAGAAATCCTGTCATGATGCTCCCCTAAATCAGTTTTATCTACTTCCTCTACAAGATATCTCTTGGTTAATCTTTCATCGAATCCCAATTCTTTTGCTAAATCCAAATGTTGCCTTAATAAATAAGGCATATCTTTTCTAGAAGAACGTTCAATAAGATAATCCGTAACTCCCCTAATCGCAGATACAACTACGACTCCCCCTTCTTGCCCAAGAATCCTCCCAAAATTCCCAATACTTGAAACATTCCCAGTTATATCTCCCCCACATTTATAAACAATCATTTTTTAAACCTCGAAAAGAAACCAAGGACTAATTAAATTTCTTAATTACTTTAATTTTTAATGCCCTCTCAAATAAAAACAAAACTAACATTAAGTAATAACTAAAATTACTCTTTAAAAAGTTTTGCTTATTCCAAAATTTATTTTAATATAACTACATTCGTCATCCCTCTTCTCATCCTTTGAATCAATTGCTTACCCTCTAATCTATCTAGAATCCTTGTGACCTTGACTTTATCAAAACCTGATTTTTCAACAAGGTCTGATTGGAAAATTGTTCCTTTATTTTCTAATAATGCTTGATAAACCTTTTTCTCTTCTCTATCTAACAACCGAAGGTTTTGTTCTTTATGCTTTAATTTTTGGTCATCTAATGATTTTTCCTTAATTTTTTTAATTACAATCTGTTTCTCTTCTTTTGAAAATATTAAAACAAGAGAGATAATCACAATAATTGCAATTAAAGCAACAGAGATATATGTCTGTGTATGGATTGTCCCATACATCGGACACGAAGTCCCATGTGAGCAAGAAGCATCAACTATCTCAGTTAGGGCAGTATTAAATAAGATAACAATTAAAGCAACTAAAACTGCCATTCCCAGTATCAAAAACCCAACATTTTTATTTTTCATTTTAATTTAAGAGCACTTACCCCCTTTAAATTTATCATGAAATGATTTCTCAGACATCAAAGCTCTTTTATGCCTAATTTCAAGCTCTTTTGATATCTTTATCTTCTTCTTTTTATAATAATCATAAATAGCTTCTCCAAGAGCATCTTCAGCTAGTAAAGAACAGTGAACTTTAACAGCAGGCAATCCCCCAAGATATTGAACAACATCCTTATTTGTAATTTTCAAAGCTTCTTGAATTGTTTTGCCCTTTGCAATCTCAATAACAACATCTGAAGTTGCAATAGCTGCAGCACATCCAAGGGTCTGGAATTTTATATCTGAAAGTATTTCCTCTCCTTTTTTATTTTTTCTAACTTTAATATAAACATACATTATATCCCCGCAAGTCCTATTTCCTACTTTCCCTATACCATCTGCATTCTTGATTTCTCCTACATTCTTCGGATTCATGAAATGTTCCATGACTTTTTTGTTATACTCTACCATTTTGTTATATCTTAATTTATGTAATTCGATTTTGCGATGCTCGAAAATTATTAATTTTCGGCACGCCAAAAATCTTATGATTTTTTAGCGCGTTGTGTTTTAAAGAACACCAAAATCTTTTGTTTGGTATTTTATTATTAACTCTTATTTTTTCTAGTTATTTTTATTTTCCCTCCAATTTCTTGTGTTTTTTTACTATTTTCTTGATAGCATAGTAACTGGCACCAAAAACAAGAACTCCCGGAATCAATGCTATTCCTAGAGCCGGTGCTAGTGTTGCAACCCCAATAGTTCCGAGCACTCCTGCACCCAAGGATTCCAGTATAGAACTTATTCGGGAAATTTCTTTTTCAATATTCTTCTGAAAAGCATCTAACTGCATGATTAATCTGCCATTTTTGAAAATCTTGACTTTATGCTCTTCTTGAGAACATAATATGGCTAGATTTCCATTTTTCGAAGCAGTCATTGCAGCAGCATGTCTTGTCCCATACCCAAAGAAAGGTTTTGCCTTCTGTATCATAGCGCTATAAGCCAGAACATTGCCCTGATTATCAATTATAACCGCACCATCAATTACAGCTATGTTCTTGAGTATTTTTTCCGCATCATGGTCAAATAGATTAAATAGCCTGACTTTTTGCTTTCTCAATAAGGTGTACTCGACACCCTTACCTATAACAAACAAGGCCCCCTCCCCTTCCTTGGCAATCTCAATCGCAATAGCGATTATCTTCTCCTCAATCTTCTTGATATTTTGCTTCGAAATTTTCTTATCTTCTTTTTTTGATTTCATCTTTTAGATTTTAATCTGAACAAAAAACTCCTTTTTTAAAATTATTTAACATTTTTTCACTTGGCTTATAAATTGGACTAGGCAAATCCCCTAATGAAAACCATTTCCACTCAGTTATCTCATCAGGCTCCATGACCCTTGGCTCTCCTTCAAATTCATCTGCTCTAAGATGAACAGTAACAAAGTGAGCATCTTCAACCATATCACTGCTTACTCCAATAACACTTATCTTTTTGACATCAATACCTGTCTCTTCTAAAACTTCTCTTTTTCCTCCTTCTTCAAGACCCTCATGAAACTCCATCTTTCCTCCAGGCAGAGTCCAAGTTCCTTCACCATGTAGGGCACTTGAAGCCTTAATAGCATCATCATGTCTCTTTCCAAGTAAAACTTTTCCCCCTCGCATAAGCAATACTCCAAATCCTGCGCCAACTCGTTTCTTTTCTACTTTTTTTTCTTCAGACATTTTTTGTTAATATTTATCCCCTATTTAACAATTTTATTCAAATCTTCAAGTAACTTCTTGACATCTATCCCATGAGCCATAGCTCCTTGTTCAACAGTTTCCTGCATAGCAAAAGCACATCCAAAACACGCCATGCCATGTTTCATAAATACTTCCTGTGTCTTAGGATACTTCGACATAACTTCTCCAAAGGTCATGTCTGTAGTTATCTTCTCCTTCTTGATTTCTTTTTTAGTTTGTTTTTTCATTTCAGTAAAGACCTCCTGTTTTTGCTGTGCCAAAAAATTGTTTTTTTGAGCATCACACATAATAAACCTTAAAATTTTCTAGTAATTTGATTATTTCCTTAGTTCCCTGTCCTTTATACTGCACAGCCCGATCATCTAGATAAACCGAAGCAATTGGCTTTCCTTTATTTCCTTCACGATGATCCGGATTACAATTTATATAATCTACAGGAATTCCATATTTTTTGCAGTATTTTTTAAGGAAGGCGTTACCTCTTGATGAACTGATAAGTATTCTGTGCCCTCTCTCCTTCAGTATTTTCATTGCTTCAACAACTTTTTTATTAGGTTTCCCGGCACAGTTTTTAATATAATTCCCATCATACTCTGCTATAACCCCATCAAAGTCAAATGCAAAAGTTCTTGATTTTTTTGTCGTTTTCATTTTTTATATGTTTTAAATATTCTAATTTCTTACAAGACTGCTGATTTTAATCAGCACAACGCTGTCTTGCGCATTTACTTTTAACTTACTTACCATTTTCTAAAAGGACTTATTTTTCTTAATGAACTTACAATGTTCTTTATCTGTTCAATAACATAATCAACATCTTGTTCAGTATTATCTTTTCCAAGTGTTATTCTCAAAGAGCCATGAGCTTGTTCTGGTCTTAATCCCAGAGCACTTAGTACATGACTTGGTTCAAGACTCTTTGAACTACATGCTGAACCAGTGGATAATGCAATTCCTTTCTCATCTAATCTTAAAAGCAGAGCCTCTCCCTCAACTCCCTCAAATGAAATATTAACATTATTATAGATTCTCTCTTTTCTTGAACCATTTAATCTTGATCCTGGAATCTTCAAAAGACAATCAATCAACTTATCTTGCAGTTTCTTCTGCCTTTCTGATTCGCTTGACATGGCCTTTTTCATAATTTCAGTTGCTTTTCCAAATCCCACAATTCCTGCAACATTCTCTGTTCCACTTCTTAAACCTGTTTCATGCCCTCCGCCATGCATGATAGGGACTATCTTAACATCCTGATTCACATACAGCATTCCTACCCCTTTTGGACCATAAATTTTATGTGCAGAAGCTGATAACAAATCAATATTCATTTTCTTAACACTAAGGGGAATCTTTCCATAGCTCTGGACAGCATCTACATGGAAATACACCTTATGCTTTTTGCAGATTTTTCCAATTTCTTCAATTGGCTGTATTGTTCCTATCTCATTGTTAACATGCATAATACTCACAAGAATTGTTTCTTTTGTGATTGCTTTTCCAACATCTTTCGAATCAACAATCCCTTCAGAGCCAACATCAAGCCAAGTTATTTTCCATCCTCGTTTTTCAAGATACTTGCAAGTCTCCCTTACAGCAGGATGCTCTATCTTACTTGTTATAATGTGTTTTCCCTTATCTTGATTAGAAAAAGCTACACCCATTATCGCAAGATTATCTGCCTCTGTCCCAACACCTGTAAAAATTATTTCATTTGGCCTTGCGCCTATGAAACTCGCAATCTCTTTCCTTATACTCTCCATTCCCTCTCTAGATTCTCTTCCAAAGCTATGAAGGGAGCTTGGATTCCCAAATTTCTCTGAAAAATAAGGTTTCATTGCTTCAAGAACTTCAAAATCCATTGGCGTCGTTGCAGCGTGATCAAGATATATTCTCTTCATTTTGGTTCTTCTAGACCTAATTCTATATTTAGTTTCGTGCTTGAATTTATCTTTGCGCCACACCCATCTACCATCTTTATAGTTATACTATTCTCTCTACAAAATTTGGCCTCGGGAATCTCCCCATTATACCTATCCCCTCCATTAGCAAAAATAAAATCATTTCCAGGGTTCATTTTGAATATCATCTCTAGAGTCCTACACTGACTTAAATCTTCATCAATCGAGAGTATTACTTCATCAGCATATCCTTTCTCACGAACAGCGTCCATTCGTGACTGTTCGTCTCTGATTATTTTATGCTTTTTTATCATCTGTTGAGCATCATTGTTTACAACAACCCAAAGCACATCCCCTAATTCCCTAGCTATTTCACAGTATTCACTATGACCTTCATGCCAAGGATTAAAATAACCAGAAACAATAACAATTGTCGAGCGTTTCCCAACATAGTAGTTTTTTGGTCCCTTGTATTCGTATGTCATTTTATTTTCATTTTATTTAAATTCGCAGTCGAATTTGAATTATTGAAAATTATTCTTAATTTTCACTTTATTTAAAATCAAAGTTTTTATTTATAAAACTTATGATACTAACTTTCATTTCAGATACTCTGGAATTTTAAATTTCTCATACTCTCTTATCATTCCTTTTCCAAAGAAAATCCTTGAAAAACATTCAGCAGTCAACTTAGCATCCTCAAGAGCATTATGAAACTTCCGAGTATCTTTCATTCCACAGAATCTAATAGTGCTGCTTAAGCCGAAATCACTCTTACTATCTTTAATACTAAATTTTCCATGAATCTCAAGATATTTTAAAGAAGCAATACTATGCAAGTCAAAAGCCCTATGGTGAAAAGGAAATTCAAGATTGTACTTTTTGGATTTTATCTCTAAAAAAGAAACATCAAAATTTGGATTCTCGCACATGAAATTCTTTATTTTACTTTTTTTGCACCATTTGAAAAATCTCCCTAATAACTCTTTTTGGTTTTCTTTATTTCCAAATCTTAGGTATTTTTCAGTTTTTCCTATGACTTTCAGAGCATTCTGCTCAACACTATCTTCCTTATCAATCCTGCACTCTCCAAAAAATTCTTCATGCGTATGAAGATCAATTGCTCCAATCTGCCATATTCCACACTTGACAAAATCTACTCCACTTGTCTCAAGGTCTACAACAATCATTTTATTTCTCCTTAATTGTTGGAGTTTAAAAAATTACCAATATTTCTATTTTCTATGTCTACAACAATCATTTTTTAATTTACCTCCCTATCGGGTTTGCATGAACATAGACCCAAAACCCCTTTATTATATTTTCGGCATAGACTGCACGAAACCCCATGTTCTTTTCCTGCTTTAATCAGCCTTAGCATTTCAATCATTGCTTTTTTATGGTTTTTAACTATTCTTTTAGCAGATTCTTCAAATTCCTTCTTCATAGTCTCTGAGAACTTTATTTCCCCGCCCCTTTTATTGCTCAAATACTGGCTTACTGCAGCCTCACTAGTCCCAAGAATCTCTGCAACCTTATTCTGCCTCATTTTATATTTCTTAATTAGAGTCATGGCTAATTCTCTTCTTACAGCAGGAATAATATACCAAACCTCTATCTCTTGTGGCAGGGAATACATCTTTTCTTAACAATCGTGAAGTTTATAAATCTTTCTATGAAAGACTATAAAAATATAAATTAAGAAATAAAAAGGAGAAAACTAAATAAGATAAATATTCTTGCCTCATCTCTTTTTTTAAAGCAGGAAAATTTTAGATTTTGACTTTATTCAAAGGAGTCATTGTTTCCCAACTTGCAGAAAACATTTCATTTAATGCATTTCCAAAAAATGGGCTGTTCACCCAGACACCTACATCGTAGTTTGGATGTACAACTTCGTCATCTAAAATCATCAGCAGCATCTCCTTTCCATCAGACAATGCAAACCTAGATTTCATTTTTCCATGTCTTACATCTGCATACTTGCTAAGCTCTTTAGCAACCTTGTAGTTCTTTGCATTAATCGGTGCAACAATTCTTACTGAAACCCCTTTTTTCTTTGCTTTTTCTAAAGCGCCCTTCAAACTTTCAAACTTTCTACTCAAACCGTCTAACGTTGTAGCTATAACCACTCCTTTGTCAGCATTTCTGATCATCATATCAAGATGGTCATATACATTATTTCTGCCGCGTATAGCCCCAGATAAATCTGTTGGTTCTATATACTTTATTCCTGTTGTGAATAAAGTGCTTAACTCCGTCAGAACATCGGTGCCTTTTAACTCATCAAGTCTCTTTGACATGTCTGTAGCAGTCCTTACAACGTTTCTCTTAACTCTTTCTACAACTTCGGTAGGTTTCAATGCAACAAATTTTATTGGTTTGCCAAGCTTCATGATAACAAAGCCTTTTTTTTCTAAACTCTCTAAAATGTCATAAGTTCTTGACCTTGGAACACTAGAGATATCGCTCAATTCGCCCGCAGTAGAGATTCCTCTAGATAATAGGGCGGTCCAAACACGAACTTCGTACAAATTCAAACCAAAAATTTTTCTTAACCTGCTCAAAAACTCTTCTTTAACGATCATTTTTTTTAGCGTTTTTAGATTTTTATGACTTACGCATAGTAAGTATGTTGTTCTAAGCAGGGAGTAGTATTTAAAGCTTTCTGTAATATTTTATATAATATTCCAACGATGATTATCAAATTACATCAAATGAAACCACTATGTTTTTTTCCTTAATTTTTTTCTCAAAAACATTTTTCAGTCTCTTTTTTGAATACTCAATTTTGGAAGTATTGACTTTTTCAGCTATACTTTTCTCAAACTTTTTAAAATAATCCTCAAGATTTTTCTCACAATTAACGATAAGTTTAATTTTTTGCTCCTTTTTCAAACCACTCTGTTTTCTGGCATCTTGAACAAGCCTTGTTAATTCTCTAGAGTATCCTTCAGCTTCAAGTTCTGGACTCATTTTTATATCAAGACTAACTTCTAAAGCCTTCCCGTTCTCAAATTTCATCTTTTTTGCATTAACCTGCCTCAAAACAATCTCTTGAAATTCCTCTGGAACTTTTTTATCTGTCTTAACATTAATAGAAGCTAAAGGCCATCTAACCCCCATACCTTTGGCAGATCTTTCTGCAAGTACCTTTTCAATAATTTCTCGGACAAATCCAAATTCATCTTCAATTTTTTTATTAATCATTTTTTCATCATGTTTCGGCCAATCGCAAAGATGTATCGACTCCGCTTTCAAACCAAATTTCCTCAAGTCTTGATAAATCTGATCTGAAATAAAAGGGCACGTAGGAGCAAAGAGTTTCATTGCACAAAGCAAGGTTTCATAAACTGTATACAGGACAGCTTCTTTTTCTTTCTCACTGCCTACAGAAGCCTTGTCTCTTATCAATTGTATATAACCTCTGCTCAAGTCTAAGAAAAGAGATTCTATCTTCTCAACAGTCTCATCTAACTTGTATTCATCAAACAAACTAGTTACCTCCTTTATTGTTGAATTGCATCTGGACAAAATATATTTCTCTTCTAAACCCAGAACTGGTTTTATTTTTTCCGGGCTTTTTCCAACTGAATTCGCAAGTTCAATTAAATAATTCTTGACATTCCATAACACATTTATATTTCTCTGCTTAACCTTTAATTCATCCCAGTTAAAGTTTACATTTTCACCAGCAGTATTTTGGAACATATAATATCTAAAAACATCCACTCCTGCTTTTTTTATGACTTCTTCAGGAGAAATGACATTTCCCAAAGATTTTGACATTTTTTCTCCCTCCCAATCCAGAATCATGCCATGCATGTAGACAGAATTGTAGCTTTTCTTTCCTAAAGCTATAATTGAACATATATTCAACATAGAAAACCATAGCCTAACTTGTTCAGTTGCCTCTAAAATAAAATCTGCTGGAAAAAACTCATCAAAAAACTCTTTCTTTCCTGGATAATATAAGCAGTTCCAACCAGCTGTTCCAGAATCTATCCATATATCAACAATATCCGGCTCCCTTATCATAGTTCCCTTGCATTTACCACATTTCCACTTAACCTCATCTATAAAAGGAATATGCAAATCCTCTGGAACTTTTTTTGTTTTTTTCTGCAATTCTTTAAGATTTCCAATAACTTCTATATTGCCACATTTATCACACTTCCAGATAGGAGTAGGACATCCCCAGAACCTCTGTCTCACAATACTATTATCCCTTAAATTTTCAGTCCATCTGTTATAAGAATCTTTTCCAAAACTCGGGACCCAAAGAACATCTTTGTTCTCCTTAACAAGTTTATCAGCAATATCCCTGATTTTCAAGAACCACTGTTCTGTCGCCCTAAAAATAACCGGGTTGTGGCATCTCCAACAGTGAGGATACTCATGCTCTATTTGAACAACTTTTAACAAAATCCCTTTTTTATCTAATAACTCAATAAATTTCTTATCATCTTTTTTAGCAGTCATTCCTTTAAGAGCATTCAAATCCTCAACAATCCCCTTCTCATTTAAAGTATTGAAAGAAGGCAAGTTATATTCATCGCCGACTTCTTTATCCTCTGGACCGCAGCCAGGAGCGCAGTGGACTAAGCCTGATCCAGCAGTAGTATCCACATACTTCTCAGAAAGTACGACTGTATGAAGATTTTTGTGTTTTTTCTTCATCTTAATGAATTCACTTTTCAACTCTTCATTAAAAGGATTTTCATACTCTAATCCAAGCAATTTATCTCCCTTAAATTCCTCAAGAATTTTGTATTTTTTTTCAAAAACAGATGTCAGGACAATATGTGCCAGAGCTTTTGAAATAATATAAATATCATTATCCTCGGTTTTAAGCTTGACATACTCAAGTTCAGGATTGACCATAACAGCGAGATTATAAGGAATTGTCCAAGGCGTTGTTGTCCAAACAATCAGATATTCATTCTTCTTTTGTTTTATCTTAAATCTTAAAAATACTGAATCATCCTTAACAGTTTTATATTCTAATTCATGCTTCGCAAGCCCTGTTTCACAATCACTGCACCAGTGTAGGATTTTCTTATCTTTGTATATCCTTCCTTGTTCCCAGGCTTTCTTGATAAAAAACCACTCTCCTTCAATATAATCATTGCTTAGAGTCATGTAAGGGTCTTCAAAATTCATCCATACTCCGAGATCCCAAAGATTTTTTGACATCACTTTAGCCCCTTCTTCAGCAGTCTTCCTGCATTCTTTGATGAACTTAACAATGCCGAATTTTTGGATATCTTCTTTATACTTGAGATTAAATTTCTTTCTTACTCTGTTCTCAGTAGGTAATCCATGAGTATCATAGCCTGCTCTGTCCCAAACATTGAACCCTTTCATTCTTTTGTACCTCATGACCATATCTTTAAGGCAATTATTCCAGGCTGTCCCAACATGCAGATTTCCAGAAGTATAAGGTGGTCCCTGCAAGAAATAGAATTTCTTTCCTTTTTTATTCTTCAGCTTTGCCTTCCTATAAGTACCATTATTACTCCAAAATTTCAATATTTCTTCTTCCTTTGTCTTAAAATCATACATGCTTTAATCAATAATACATGTTTTTTAAATCTTATTAACCAGCATCACAAAAGAATTCATAAAAGAAAAAGGAAAAGAAAAGAAAATTAAAACTTACCAATCCCCATCGCCATAGTCCTCATCGTCATCCTTGGCACCCTTATCCCCACTTTCTTCTTCATAATCTTCCTCGTAATCTTTTTCATCTTCTTTTTCATCAATTTTGTCTTCTTTTTTTGGCATTTGAACCCCCTTTACAAGTTTCAATAATTTAAACAAAGATTCTTCTTTATAAATCTTTTTATTGTAAATTATTCCATGCTAAGAAAATCAAATCAAAAAATTAAATTGCCGCCATTCTCTTCTGCTTTCTCTTTCTCTTCTCTCTTCTCATCCTTTTCCTTTGCCACTTCCATCGCATTTGTCTCTTCTTTTTCCATCGGCGGCTTGATCTTTTCATTTTTTACTTAAAAATTTTTTTAAACTCTTTTAGAATTTCATTGTTATGGCCTTGAATTCTTCCTATTCCATCAAGCAGCACCTTCATGGCATCCTTTCCCTTAGTTTTGACAACTAGAATAGGATCCTTTGAGGGATTCTCTCTCTTCCAAGCACTTATTTCAACACTGGAATCTTCCCATAATTCATTCCTTAGAATCTCTGCGAGTGTAAGATTATCAATTTCTATTTCAAGTTCATTTCTTTCTTTCTTCAGTATTTTAATTTTCATCTTTTACCCCAAGGTTATTTATTTGAACCAGCTCTGACTCTGCATCTTCCTGTTTCTCTTTCCTCTTTAGACGCCTGAATGCGCTTTTAAACATATCTTTTAGCGTGACTTTCTTTCCAGATTCAACATTAAAATCAAAAATCTCTTGCTGCTCTGCGGCAACATCAAAATCTCCTTCAACAGCGTTATGTATTTCCTGTTTTTCTTTTGCTTTTTGTCCCTCTAAATCCTTAACAAATTGTTTTTCATCAAGAACCCCTTCATTCTCCTGGGCAAGTTGCCTTTTCTTCTCTTCCCTAGCATCTTTAGTCTTCTTGTATCTTGCCCACAAATCATTCAAACTTACTACCGGCTCTTGATAGGGTTTTGATTCTTGAGGTTGTTTTTTCTCGAGAATCTTGTCTTGAATCTTCTTCTTCTCTTCTTCAAGAACAATAGAATTATTCAACCGAGCGCACCTTGAACAAAGCCTAGTTGGCTTGTTATTAGTTATAGTATTAAGCAGATGTTCTTTCTCTGTTCCGCATTCTTCACACCCAAATTCAAAATCCATAAAAACTCATATTTTTGACAATATTTAAAAGTTATGGTGACATACTAGAGAATGCTTTCCATAGTTATTCCAACAAAAAACGAAGAAAACAACATTTCTATCCTATTAAAAAGTATAAAAAAGACCCTTAAGAAAGATTTTGAAGTAATAATTGTAGATAGTAACAGCAAAGACCATACAAAAAAACTGGCAGAAGAAGCTGCAAAAAAACTCAAAATCCGATTAAAATCCTATAACACAGGGAAATTTGATCTTAGTAATTCTGCTATTTACGGATTCAAAAAAGCTTCTGGAGAACTAATCTGCTTGATTGATGGTGATTTGCAACATCCCCCAGAATTAATCCCAAAAATGCTCTCGACACTAAAAAAAGAGAGTGCTGACTTAGTTGTTGCATCAAGATTTCTAAAAGAATCAAAAATAAAAAGTTTTCATAGGAGATTGATTGCTAAAGTCTTTAGACTGTTCATCAGATTTTTTATCCCTTCAATAAGGATAAAAGATCCTGCAACAGGTTTCTTTTTATTCAAAAAAAAGATAATAAAGGATGTTAATCTTAAACCCCATGGTTTTCGAACGCTCATTGAAATTCTGCTTAAAGCAAAATACAGAAAAGTAATCGAGATTCCACTAGTTTTTCAATCTAGAAAAGGGGATAAAAGCAAGGTGAACATAAATCAAATAAAAAGTATTTTTTCATTGCACTAACCGGAATTTCAATTGCACTAGCTTTTCTTGCCCGTTTTCCCTTAGCGTTATTCGCTGTCTGTGTTGCCCCATATTTAATAATCAAAAAGAAAATAAAAGAATTATCTGTTTTGATAATTTTCTTTTTAATCGCCCTTTCTCCTTGGCTGATATACAATCAGATTATATATCAAAATCCAATCTGGGATCTTCAACAACAATTCTCAGTAGTACAACAATGGACTAGTTTACAACCAATATTGAACCAGGCAATCAATTTGTTTTATGTTCTAGGAATATTCATAATCCCCCTTATTCTCGGGTTTTATTCATTTATCAAAAAAGATAATAAGAAACCACTAAAGTGGATTGTTCTTTCTTACACCTTGATTTCTCTGATTTATTACTTCTTTTTTGTAAAATTAAAAGACATAAGATATTACCTCGCATCTCTTCCATTCTTGTATTTGCTAGTAGTTGAAGGAATAATCTTTTTAAAAGAAAAGATTAAAAATAAAAAATTAATAATCATAATTTTGATTATTTTGCTGTTAAACAGCTTAACCTTAGCATATGGGGTAATTAATATAATTAAAAATGAAGGAGATTGCAACAGACACGGAGCCATGTTTGAATCTATTTCCTACTTAAAAACAAATGTAAAAGAGACCGATATAATAGCAAGTAATTGTTGGCCCTGGTTTGGTTATTCTTTTAACATCAAAACCTTTAGTCCCTGGACAAGTCCTGAAAAATTTATTAAAAATTATGGAGTATCTAAAGTAGTAATCTGTTCTTGGTTCGAGCAGCCCTATTCCAAAGAAGAGCTAAATACCCTTATTCTAGAGAAAGAAATCATCGATAAATGCGGTAAAAAGATAATTATTTATAAAAAACCCTAAAAATATTTTTCTATCTCTGCCCTATCATGAAATCCGACAAATACATTATCATTGACCATGGTTGTTGGATAAACTTCAACACCATATTTCTCTTCTAAAACATCAATTGAGCCAACATCTAAATCTCCATCTAACGAATAAACTTTAACCTGGCCATATCCATACTTATTTGCAAGATATCCTAGAATATATCCTTGTTTCTCACTAGCATCAATATTCCCGGGCTTATTAGAATAAAAGAACAATACTAAAGTATAATTTTCCCCGCATCTCTCTACTCTGTTTTTTATAAGAAGATAGTGTTGAATCAAAAGAAGACTATAAGGCCTTTTCAGGGCAATAATCTTTTCATTTGTTTTTCCAAGCTGATTTTCAAGATTAGTTATCTTAGTTCCAAGATCATCTATCCTGCTTCCCAAAGTGAATAATTCAGATTTCCCGCAGGGAAAGTCCTTTGCAGCACTTACTTGAACCTGGATATCCTGCAGCTCAAAAATTAGCTCTTGATCTATTGCTTTGATAGAATCACTTTTTAGATTTGTCAAAAACTGCCCAAATAATACTCCTGCAATAAAAATCAAGATAGTTATAGCTAAGACTGAAACAAATTTCAAAACATTGATTTTTCTTTCTTTATACTCTGCCATTTTCTTTTTTAAACATACAACCTATCATTCAATGCTTTTTAAGTATTTTTATTCTTTATCACCTTAATAAAACTGCCTTTATCAAAGATATTTCTTAATTATATCTAGGTACTGGTTATTCAATCCACCAAGTCTAAAGATAACTGCCTCTTGAACTCCTGCATCTTTCAAAAACCTCAAGTCCCTATCAAGTTCTCTTGGCTTTAATACTGGCTCATTTCCTAAAACCCCTATAGCAATTGTTCCAAGACCGACAATAATTCTTCCAGGATATTTTTTATTCTCTTTGATAATAAATCTTGATATTCTGCTCCTTAAAGCATTATTTTTAATTATGCTTGTATAGAACATCAAACCCTTTCTATGCTCATGCTTATCTAAAGAATAAGATAATCCGAGCCATTCTAAAATCTTTTTGTAGAACCTATTATAAACCGGATACTCTGCTGTCAAAAGATCTATATTTATCTTATCTAAATTTTTAAATATGCTTTGAATTCTTCTTTTGTTCTTAAAAACAGAGAAGAGATTCCTAAAAAACAGGAAAGGACGCAAAAAGGGAAATTCGAGGTCAATCAAGACTCTAAGCTTACTATCAGAATCATTGCTTAAGTTGTATATTAAATCATTTAGTTCATAACTATAAGAAAAAGGAGAAATCCAGTAAGATCTCTGAAGAATTGGCCAGTATGCTGCCTCAATTTTAGGATTTATTTTCTTTAATTTATCTCTAAAATACTTAAACTCAATCAAAGATTTCGTAGCAATATATAATGTAGAGGGAAAATTAATTAATTTAGCTTTTTCAAGACCTTTCTCAGGAAACTCTTCAAAAAAACTGATTTTCATTTTTTAATAAAATCTCTTCCCCCATTTTATCTTTCCCCCTAGTCCTTTCCATATAAAAGGGGCAAGCCACCAAAAAGCATAAAAAAACCAGTAAGTCAGTGCAAACAGGACAAAAGGCCAAAACATCTTATGGCTGTCTTTTACACTTCTCTTAGCAAACATTACTGATATTATGGTTAATATCAAAGCCACTATAGCTAGTAAGATAAATGGATTTGTTATAAAATTATTCAAGACATCTGTAATATACTGCAGCCTAAATGACTTTAATTCAACTGTAAATAAATCTGTCTTAGTCACAAGAACATAGATTATCTTATCAACAACAAATTGGATATTTTTGTAAATAAAGTAAAAGAAAATAAGGACAGTCAATGCCACAGAGATAAAAGCAGCAGGAAGCATTATCAAAGCAAGATACCCATACTTCGGCTTGAAAAGATCTCTGTTTCTTAGGATATTCTGAACAAACCCATAGTACCATCTCATTCTTTGGTTCAATAGTGCTTTAAAATTATTAGGCGCAACAGTATAGACTCCAGCATGAATAGAATTCTCAATCTTATATCCGTGTTTCTGGATTCTTAAGGCAATTTCAATATCTTCAGTAAGATTCCCAGTTTCAAAATATCCATACTTTTCAAAAAAACTCTTTCTATAGATAGAAAATGGCCCAGGAGTCACATGGATGCAATTTAATAAACCAAAGACTTTTCTTAAATATATTCCAAGAGTATATTCAACATACTGCAGATTCTGCAAAAAACCTTTTGGCTTATAGACGGACATTGAAGGTGTTACGGCCATGACCTTTTTATCTTTCATATACCCAATCATATTTTTTAAAGCATCAGGTGAAACAAATGAATCAGAATCCAAAGTCACAATAAATTCTCCCCTAGCCCTCTTAATTCCGAAGTTCTTGGCATCTGCAGTGCCTCCGTTTTTCTTAGTATATGCCTTAATTCTAGAGTCTTTCAGAGCCATCTTTTTTATGACTTCAAAAGTATCATCTGTACTGCCGTCATCAACAAGAACAATCTCCATCCTATCTCTTGGGTAATTCAGCTTCTGGACAGACTCGACAGTCTTCTTGATATTCTTGCCCTCATTAAAAGCAGGCATCACAACAGAAACAAAAGGCGTATCTTCCTTTTTATTCAAGTCAACTTCAGGGTCTTTTATTCTATGTTTATACTCCCAAAGTGTATAAAAAAAGAAGATAGTTGTAAACAAGCCAAAGAAACTTGTCACATAAACGAGTATATTATACAAGACTATATCTTCCATCCTAAAAAGTGGTTTAAACCATATAAAAAGATTTATGTCTTATTCTTATCACATAAATCTTTTCTTATGCTTGAAAAAAAGAAATTATTTAGGTCTCAATTGAATATTTAGAGGATTTTAGATATGGCTAGTAGTATAAAAGCAATAACCATCAAGATAAAAGAATGCTTTATTCCTGCTTTTATTTTTCCTTCTCCAAGCTTGCCTGTAACAAGCCCTGTGAAAAATGCCTCAACAAAGATCAAGATGAAGAAAGCCCTTTCTACAATGTCTGAAGAACCTGCGGTACTTGCTGAAAAAGATTTTGCAATCAATGGCAGAAATTTTATCTGAACAAATATCATTATAACCAAAAATATCAAGAAAATAATATATCCCTGGACAATCAAGCCATAGACACTTGAAGATCTCTCTTTCCTTATATCTTCAATTTTTGAGACACTCTCAACAACAGAATCTAGAACTAACCCTATATCTCCTCCGGAGCTTTCAGCCTGGATAATCAAGGCTATTGCCCTAGAAATCACTTTATTATTAATATCATTCGAGAAAGTCTGCAACGCTTGCTTAACAGGAATTCCCAAAGAAACCTGATTCGCAAGTTTTTTCACATAAGCTGTCAAAGAACCATACTCTTTATCAGCCACATTTATTATGCTTTTAGAGATAGGAGTTCCTGCTTTTACAGATTCTACTAAATTTCTTGCAAATTCCAAAAAAAGATATTCTTTTTCCTTTTCTTTAGATTCTTTAGTCAAGAAAGATACTAAAAAAGGCACAATGCCAATTATAACTGCAATTCCAATAGTTATAAACAGGTACTTAGAATTCATCAAAAAGAAAAATGCTGCAGCTATTATCAAAACAGCTATTACAACTGAAATAATTTTTAATTTCATATTTTTATCCTTTATTTTTTATTTTTATGTTTTTTATTTTTAAATTTAAATTTCGGGCTGGGTTAAATGCAATAATAACAGGAACAATATATTCAGAGCAACAATCGAGATTATGCCCACATTTGAAATCAAAGATAAGGATAATCCACCAAGATCCTGCCCAATACTTCCCATAAAAGATAATACTAGCATTAAAATCAACGGAGCAGCAATCAATAGGGCAGTATAAATATCAGAATACATTCCTATTGTTACAGAGTATCTCTCTCTTGCAAGTTTATAGTTAAGCATCATGTCCCTTGATTTTTCATGAATGTAAACAGTAAGATTCCCCCCTGATAGAATGGTTGTTGCCATGCCATTCAAGAATTCTGAAAATTCCCTGCTGCTTGAGAGCTTAGCGACATTTCTTAAGGATGTTGTTAGATTATATCCATAGAGGTTCATCTGATTAACTACTTTTTTCATCTGCTGGCTGAAAAATCTGTATTCCGAAGCACTAGCCATAATATAAAACATCTTTGAGGGCTCAATCTTACTCGAAGCTATAGCTGCCATATGCGCCAAAGCAAAGGGCATCTCATTTGCAATTTTTTTAGAGTTTGATGATGCTTGAGTTTTTGGATAATATAATAAGAAGATAAAGAATAAAATATCAATTCCTAAAGCAATAGCAAGATTCCTGACAATGAAAATAGGTTTTCCTTGAGAAAATATCAGTGCAATAACCACCAATATCAAGAATGCAATCAGACATATCCCAAAAATAAGAGAGACATAGGAATTGACAATATATGGCATATCTGCTTGTTTCAAGTCCCTATCTAAAAAAGCAAAAGATTTTGAAAGTGGCTTTGATACTCCCCTAAATGCTCTTGCACAGAAAACAGAGAACCTAGAAGGCATCCTGCTTTTTTCTTCAATCAGAGCCATATTCTTTTTAGGCCCTTTTCTTAAATTAGAGGTAACTTTAATTTCTTTTAAGAAACTCGATTTGTCCTCTTTCTTGACTGCGACATATCCTCGGGAAGTCGAGATTCTCTGAATACTTTTATTCATTTTAGGAATCTCTAATTTTTTTCCAGGCACATCTGCCTTGATGCCCATTATCGCTGAAACCCCATCAGACAATATCTCAATCTGATTCAGGAGATGCTTAGCAGTATTCTCTAAAAGATCTCTTTCAGCAGGACTCGCAGTTTTATAGCCTAAAAAAAGGCTGTTTAACTCTGAGGAGATTTTTTCTTCTTTTTCCACATTCTCTTTTAAAAGTTTTATGATATCCATCTTAATCTTTTAATTTTTTCAGATTTTCTTTAATCTCTTGATTTATTTTTATAATTTGACTCCTAGCCCAGATAATTTCCCTTTGGTCTTTTGAATCTATCGCATTCTCAAGAGAGTCTATACTCTCTTTCATTGTAGAAATAAGCTGTGACAAAAACAAAATCTTTTCTTCTTGTATCATTTTTTAGTTATTTCTTAGCAAGATTCTGCTCTTGAAGCAGACAACGCCATCTTGTACTAAATTATGTTTATAATTATAAATCTTCTACTCTTTCAATGATTTAATTTATACATACCTCACTCTTTAATCTTAAATTTCTTCAAAACATCTTCAGGGTTTTTATAATAAGACATGATTATCTTCTGTAATTCATGAAAATCAGTTATGTTTCTTTTGAACAACTCAAATAATATCTTGCTCCTCATCTCAAATTCTTCAATTAATTTCTCTTGGTCAATGCCATATCTCTTAGATATCTTTTCAAATACCTGGCTTGCTGTCTTAAAATAAAAATTATCCTCTCTTGGATTCCATTTGAAGATTGTATTAGTTTTAATTTTACTGCTCGATTCAATATCAACTACTTCAACAACTTCTTTTAATCTTCTTCCTTCCTGCTTCTTAAAAATTGAATGCTGCATAACCGCCACAACATCTAAAACATTCAATAAAGAAGGACTAAGATTAATTGGTGGAGTTTCAAGTCTTCTAATGACAGATTCGACAGAGTCTGCATGAATAGTTGCCATACTTGGATGGCCTGATGCCATTCCCTGAAAAAGGACATATGCTTCCTTTCCCCTTACTTCTCCTACTATTACATAATCTGGATTCTGCCTGAAACTCTCTTTTAGCAAGGTAAACAAATCAACTTCCCCCATTCCTCCAAGCCCGCTTCGAGCCACAGATGGCAGCCAGTTCTCCCTTGGAAGTTGAAGCTCCCTTGTATCTTCAATTGAAACAACCCTTGCTTCAGGAGGAATAAAAAAAGCTATAGCATTCAACAGAGTAGTTTTTCCAGAGCCTGTCCCACCAACAATCAAGACATTGCACTTATACTGCATCAATATCCAGAAATAAGCCAGCATCTCTGGACTCATAGTATTTGAAGCTAAAAGCTCTACAGGCGTAATAGGAACTTTTGTAAATTTCCTTATTGTAAAAGTAGGCCCCTTGCTAGAGATATCTGTTGTATATGTTGCATTAACTCTTGAACCATCTGGCAAAGTTCCATCTAAGATGGGATTTGAATAAGATACATATCTTCCTGATTTCTGCGCAAGCTTTTCAACAAAACTAGCTAGTTTAGAGAGACTATCAAAAGAAATATTCGTCCTCAAATTCCTAAATGCCCTATGAACAATATAAATCGGAGAGTTTATCCCATTGCACTCTATATCTTCAATAAAGAAGTCTCTCAACAAAGCCTCAATTTCATTGAAACCTATAAAATCCCTATAGACATAATAAAAAAGCCTTGAGTATGATTCTTGTTCAACACTCTTTCCAAGCTCATCCAGAACAACTGCCAACATCTTATCCAAGTAAGTCATAACTCCAGCAGGATCCTTGCTTGAGACAATACCCACATTAATCATTTCAGTCATAGAGCCCTCAATTTCTTCAAGAAGCCCCATCTCTTCATCATTCAGCAAAGGCTCTTCAACTTCATACATTAATTCACCAATTTCAGAATTCCAGTAAATGTGGCAAGAAACATAAGGAACAATCAAAGCATAACGGACATTTATCTTAGTCTTGTCTAATTGCTTAAGCAAACTTGGAACAATTGGATTTGTATTTATTATGGCATGTGGAACATGAATATTACTCTCTGCCTTGCCAGCCTTAACCTTCTTCTTATTAAATTTAGGAGCATCTAATACCATTTTCAGCCTCTTTTTTATCTAATATAAAAGAAAATACTAATTAAAAAACCTTTGTCTTAAACTTTATATGGCAAAAATCCTCGTGCTTTACTTTAAGATTTTCGGCATGCAGAAAACACTAAAAAATCGAAGATTTTTGGCGTGCCAAAATTTGTCCAATTTTGAGTAAGTTCTCTTTTTCTAGCATAACCTAAATTTAAAAAGATTTATTAAACAAATTCTAGTTCTAACTCCATGAAATCAAAACCCCAGATTATCGCACAAGGTGCAGAAGCCATTCTCATAAAAGATGGAAAAATCCTGAAAAAAGACCGGATAAAGAAAAGCTACAGGCATCCTGCTCTTGATTCTTTGCTTCGAACATGGAGAACTCGACACGAATCAAGAATAATGGAAAAAGCTTCTAAACTTATTCCAATTCCAAGCATAAAAAAAACTTCAGAATTTGAAATTGATATGGACTTCGTCCCAGGAAAAAGATTAAGTAACTATCTAGATTCCCTGCCTGAAAAGAAATCCCTAAAAATCTGCAAGCAGATAGGCCAACAAGTCTCAAAAATACATCAATCAAACATAATCCACGGAGATTTGACAACAAGCAACATGATCTTATATAAAAGCCAAGTCTATTTCATTGACTTTGGCCTGAGCTTTCATAGCCATAGGGCAGAGGATAAAGCAGTAGACTTGCACCTTATTAAGCAAGCATTTGAATCGAAACATTTTAAAAGAGCCAAAAGCTACTTCAAAAATATAATAGATGGTTATAAACAAGCCAATCCCGAAGCCCAACTTGTTTTAAAACAACTTGAAAAAGTTGAGTCCAGAGGAAGATACAAAGGAAAACACTAAAACATTAAAATAAAATGAATGCAACACAACCCGCAACATCCAGAAGTCGAATAGAACCGGGACAGAGCGTAGTCCTAATAAATGGCTCTGGGTCAAAAACAAGTGCAGTCTATCAAGGAGTAGATTGTGCTAATTCAACCAAACCACAAGCGGTTTATCACGTAACCATTGGCCGCTTTGGAAAAGCAAGAATTTCTACTCCACTAGGAGAGCAAGTAATTGCTGGAGAGACTGTAACACATCAAACAGCAACCTATAATTATGCTATTTTCGATGGACGCGGATGGGGTGCTGTATGGCCAAATGGCGAACAGCTAGAACCAAAGGTAATGAGGGACACACAAAGATAAAATGGGACGAATAAAATCACTGCCAATAAAAAGAACAACTCGAGAACTTATTGAAAAATATCCTACTCTGTTATCTCAAGATTTTGAAAAAAACAAGCCAATTCTTTCTAAGACTGTTGATGCTGACAAAAAGACAAGGAACAAAATAGCAGGATATGCTGCAAGGCTTGTCAAGAAACAAAAGAAAAAAAGTTAAATAAAATTAAAGTATTACTTTTTTATACACAAAATAAAAAAGTATATAAATATCTAAACCCTGATAAAAGGGACAACGACAACACTAAATAACACGGAGGTTAAAAATGGCACAAAACAACGAAAATGTGGTTCTTATTGGTGGAAAACCCTTCATGAACTATATAACAGGCGTGGTGATGCAATTTACAACCAAGGGCGCAAAAGAAGTCGTGATAAAAGCCAGAGGCAAATTCATAAGCAGAGCAGTAGATGTCGCAGAAGTGTCAACAAAACGATTTCTAAAAGAACATGGCATAACCACAAGTAACATAAAAATTGACAGCGAAGAATTCGAGAACAAGGAAGGCAAGAAGGTAAATGTTTCCATAATTGAGATAACCCTCAAAAAACCTTAATAATAAAGGAACTCAAAAAGCAAGAATTAGAATTTCTCGGTTTATTATTCTTTTAAAAAACTTTATTCTAACCATTAGATACCAAAATCTTAAAATACCCTGTTTCTTATTCAAATCATGGCGGTGTAGCTTAACGGTGAAGCGCGGCTCTCATAAGGCCGAGATCGGGAGTTCGACCCTCCTCATCGCCACTTTTTTATAAAATGAGGCCAATTTCTCTGCTTGTTTTGGATTGACAAAACCAATCACTTTGACAAATTTCTTTAAATTTTCTTTCCCATTAATCTGAATTCTAAATGCTTGCTTGGTATTTGGGTAGTAAGAACTCTTTCGTTTGGATTCATAAAAATTACATTTTACCTTCTGTGAATTCAAAAAGATACTTATTTCACCAATTAAATCCTTAGCAATTCCATTAGCTTCAACACGAGGATATAGCGTTCCATTATTATCTGTTAAAACCAAAGAACCATCTGTTGCAAAAAACCCCTGAATTGCATATCTTATAAGATTTTTCTTATAAAATATTTTGGGAATAAATAACCAATTTCCTTTTTTGCCAATTGGAAACCCGAAACTGGAAATATAATCAAATAGTGATTTATTCATAAAATTTAATTCAATTGTATTTTTTGAATATCTGAATTTGATGGGAATATCTTTCTTAATCAAATTAAAAATTATTGGTTTAACGACTTTTTCAAAAAAGGGAATATCATCATGCATACTCCCTGCAATAGAAATAAATTTTCTCTTCCCATAAACTAAACTCAAACAACCATCTCCAAGCATTATCCCATAAAGTAAGGCAAAATTTCGACTTAATTTTAACACCATAACAATTAAATAATTATTACTTTAAATACCTTTCGTCTCATAAACATATAGGATAAAATTTTAAAAAATGACTAGAAACTCATAGCCATCCCTCCCAAGAAAAAGGTTTAAGAATATAGAAATTTTCTTTAATTATAGAAAAATGTTAGAGTATCTACTGATGGCCATATTCCTTGGATTAGATGCTTTTATTCTAACTAGGTCTATACGAAATAAGAAAAAGAGAGTTCCAAAAAAACATCCCTTTATTTCTTTCATAACCCCTACGTTCAATGACTGCCATATGATTAGAAACACCCTTAAAAGTATATCAAATTCATATAAAGGAAAGTCAGAAATAATTATAGTAAATGACTGCAGCACAGATAAAACAAAAGAAGTCCTAAAAAAACTCTCTAAACACTATAAATTCAGACTGCTTGAGAATAATAAAAATCTTGGAAAAGTCACATCTGTGAATAAAGCAGCAAAAATCGCAAGAGGAGAAATTTTATTTGTTGTTGATACAGATGTTATCTTAAATAAAGAATCTGTTGATGATATACTTGCAAGATTAGAATCTAAAAAAGTTGCTGCAGCAACTTGCCACTATACGCCTATAGAATCTAATTTTCTATCAAAAATGCAGGAAATGGAATACAGTCTGCAAACAGTCCTGAACAATAATATAAAGATCAATGTAGTAGGTGGTTGTTTTGCAGTCAAGAAAAATATCTTCAAAAAAGTCGGCGGTCTGTCAAAAGAAGCTATAACAGAAGACCTGGATTTTGGACTAAAATTACAAGAAGAAGGATTTGAGATAGAGCAAAGCATGGATAAAGTCAGAACATACACTCCCCAGAACCTCAAAACACTAGTAAAGCAAGAACTCAGATGGAGCTCTGGTACTCCCCAAGCAACCTATAAACACATGGATTTCATATCAAAAAGGCCTTTTTCAAAAATACTGTTGATTTCTTTCTTATTATTAGTTGGCTTACTTTATGCATCAATAAGAATAGATGCCCCATGTATAAAGCCATTCTGCTCTCTACCAGGCATAACTCCTCTTCTAATATTCCTTCCCTTGCTATTTGCACCATACTTCCTGCTCAACAAAGACTGTCTTAAAAAACCCCACTATCTCTTAGCAATATTTCTATTTGCATACATCTATTTCCCGTTTATGATGGTGATGTCAATTACAGGAATAGCAAACGGCTCATTCATGTATTTTAAGCTCAAAAAAGGGGACACTGTCGGCTGGCAGGGTGAAAACTAAAATTCAAATTCTTGCTTAATTTAAGATTATTTATTTCTAAAAGACTTGCTTATTGATTCATTCCAGAAAGCTGGCAAAGAAAATTTCAACAACCCTTCAAAATCATCACTCCAAACATAAAAATGTTTTACTTTTTCTTCTTGTTCTGTGAATAATGGCTTTATTTTATGATACATTTTCTTAAGAGCCATTCTTTCAAATTCTGACTGCAAAAGACTTGGTTCTTTTAATAATAGTATATCTACCATCCTCAATACATTTAAGTCTATCATCGCTGAATTCTGAACAATTAAAATCAAGTTAAGATTTTTATGCCTCGCAATGGTCATCAAAGACCCAAGCATTTTATTTGATTTTTTCGAAGATTCCCTAGAAGAGTATAAAATCCCACCTTCATCAACCAATGCAGTAGAATCATTTGGAGCATCTTCTAGACTTCTCACTTTTCTCACCCACCTTGGAAGTTTAGCTTCATCAAAACCAAGGGCATAACACTTTTTATTCACTGAATTCATGACTTCCAATAAAGCATAGCCTAACGCAGTTTTTCCAGAACCTCTCTTTCCAGTTATAAGTATAATCAGACTCTCCTTAGTCAAAGAATTATAAAATCTTTTATAATCTCCTTTCATCTTTTTGATTTCAACAAAAGGATCTACAAGCTTCACTTCTCTTTTTTTCTGGAATATGTCAAAAATTCCCATATTTCTAATTAGTCTTAAAGACTTATAAATTTGATTATGCTCAAAAAAGGGGACTTTTTTGGCACAAGGAAATGTATCAAATTTCCTGTGTCCGAAAATTCTTCTGAATTTTCGCGCATCACAAAAACTCGTGCACGAGTTTTTTATGGTTTGACTTTTCAGAAAAGATATTCCTAAAGACATCTAAACGCCCCCACGAGGATTTTAGACGGGCACGCCAGGATTCGAACCTGGATCAAAACCTCCGCAAGGTTTCATACTATCCGTTATACTACGCGCCCTACCTACCAAAAAAATAGATTAGCTTTTATAATTTTCTAATCAATTTAAACAAGCCTCTCTTGTTTTTCAGCAAAAACTTTTTAATGTTTTTGGTGCAAGGAAACTCTTCAGAATTTCCTGCATCCGGAAATGTTTTACATTTACGCGTGTCCAGAAAAATCTAATTTTTCTTGGACTTCTTCAAAAATCGCAACACCATACTCTCCATCATAGCCAGGCTTGACTTGAATCTTTCCTTCTCTGTTTCTTATTATTGCATTTGCGATGCTCGGACTTGTGATTTTTACAAGTTCTCCCTGTGGAACATTCAGAAGAATATTAAGCTCATTCTTAAATTCAAAGAGTAATTTATTATACTCTTGCCAGACTTTTTTTGTCGCCATTGCACTCCCTAATAAGCCAGAAAGAATCTCATGCAAAGGCAATAGCGTTTTGAAAGGCTTAGCCCAACCAGGCTTATATCCTCCAGGTCTATTTTTATCTGCAAGTTCTTCAACCCTATTCATAACTCCAATCACCAAATCCTTATGACAAACTGGACAAATTCCCCCAAGTTTTTTACTCTCCCCAGGAGAACACGAGAATTTGCATAACCTATGTCCATCAAAATGATACTTGCCATAACTTGGACTTGTTTCAATTGTAAAATCAACTTCCTTAGCCCTTATTGCCCCGATTATTTCTTTATAATCTAATTTTTTCAGATTAAAAGCAGTTGCCTCTCTTCCAAGTCTCCAGGGCCAAAAAGAATGTAAATCTGAAAAAGACAGTATTGAATATTTATCGAGCATCGAAAGTCTCCAATTCATTCCTGGATCAGAAGATATTCCTGTCTCAAAAGCATGAATATACTTCACCTGATCTTTGAAAGCCTGCTCCATAGAATCAAAGCCAGTACTTGAGCCAAATACTCCAAACCAAGGCGTCCAGACATGAGCTGGAATAACCTCTATTTCTCTTGAAATTTTCATCATATCTTCAACAAATTTATCACACGGAATCTTAAATATCGGCCTCCCATCATAATCTATTCTTCCATGCTTAAGTAAATACTCAGTAATCTGACTAACAACATCAAAACTTGGAGCAAGTAAAACAAGATGAACCCTACGCCCTTTTCCATCTTGAGTATACATCAAAGAGATCTCATTTGTTAGGATAAATGGAAATCCTCGCTTTGTCTTCAGAATTCCAGAACCATCTTCTTCAAGTTCACTTTTTAACTCTTTAATCCATTCAGGATGTGAAAAGTCTCCTGTTCCAAGAAGATCCAAGCCCTTTATCCTAGCCCATTTCTCAAGATTCTGGATACCAAGGTCTTTAGATGTTGCCCTTGAGAATCTTGAGTGTATGTGCAAGTCAGTTATGATTTTCATAATATCTTAATCAAAAAGCATTATTTAACAATTGCTATTCTCTAAAACAACTATCTATATCATTTAATAAAACCCAAAGCGCACAATTCTTAAAGTAAAAGGAGAATATTACTAATATCTCTCTATTATATCATAAAAGGCAAAAATATTTATAAACAAACCCTTTCTAAAAGAAATAGAGGCTAAATTTTATTAAAATGAGTGCAAAAAGAAGGATATACTCCCTAACAGGTCTTCCCCCAGAAGTTGTGGCAGTTGCTTTTGCAAAGACTTCTAGAAATCCAGAACCATTTGACCAGATTGCTGCTGAGTTAAATGCAGATAAATCTAGGCAATTCCATGAAAAATGGGTAGTGGGATATGGCCATGGTTCAATAATGGAGCACGCAGTTCTCTCTCTTGCCCTTGAAAATGTATCTGTGCTTTTTACAAAAGTTATAGAAGATAATAGGCTCGCTTCCTATACTGAAAAATCAACAAGATACCAGGTTTTTGATAAAGAAAACTACTATAAGCCAAAGGACATAATGGAATCTGAACTAGGGCCGATATATGAAGAGACTTCTGATTATCTAATTGATACTTACACTGAACTATTCCCAAAAATGACAGAATTCATGAAAAACAAGTATCCTAAACAAGAAAATGAACTAGAAAAGGTTTATAATAGCAAAATAAAAAATAAGGTCCTTGATAATCTAAGATACATGCTTCCAACTTCAATCCTGACAAACTTAGGTATGACCATAAACTCAAGAAATCTAAGATGGGCTATTGTGAAACTTCTCTCTCATCCTCTAAAAGAGATGAATGAAATCGGACAAGAACTAAAAGACTGCGCATCACAGATAACTCCCACACTACTAAAACATGCTGAAGAAAACCCCTTTATGAAGGAAAACGCAATAAAAATGGCCGAAGTATCCCAAAAATTTATTTCTGGAATAAAAAAAGAAAAAACAAATGATGTTGAGCTTGTTGAATATGATAAAGATGCTGAAGATAAGATACTCTGTTCTATAATCTATAAAAATACCAGCCTCCCTTACACTGAAATCAAAAGCAAGATAAAGAACATAAAAGAAGATGAGAAAAATGAAATCTTAAAAAAAGCTTTTGAAGGCTTAGACAAATTTGATGTCCCTATCAGAGAGACAGAAATGACAGACTATACTTTTGATATGTTAGTTGATTATGGGGCATTCAGAGATATTCAGAGACATAGGATATGTACCCAAATTAATCCTGATTTTGATATATCCTTTGGGTACTCACTTCCAAAGGATGTGACTGAAGCAGGTTTTGAATCTGAATTTATAAAATGCATGGAAAAAGCCAAGTCTGCATTTTTGCAATTAAAACAAAAATTTCCAAAAGAAGCACAGTATATTATCCCTCTTGCATTCAGAAAGCGAGTATTGATAAAAATGAATTTTAGAGAAGCATTTCATTTTATCAGATTAAGGACAGCTCCACAAGGCCACACATCCTATAGAAAAATAGCTCAAAAAATGTTCGACTTGATAAATGAAGTCCATCCAACACTTGGAAAAAATTTAGTAGTAAACAAATCACCATAAAATGTTAAAGGACACAGACCCAGAAATCTTTAATTTAATAAAAAAAGAAAAAGAACGGCAACAGCAAGTCATTGAACTTATTCCTTCTGAAAATTTTACAAGCCTCGCAGTTCTAGAAGCAATGGGCTCTGTCCTGACAAACAAATACTCTGAAGGATATCCAAACAAGAGATACTACGGAGGAAATGAATTCATAGACCAAGCAGAATCTATTGCAATTAAAAGGGCAAAAGAACTTTTTAATGCTGACCATGTAAATGTCCAGCCCTATTCAGGCAGCCCTGCAAACATCGCAGTCTACTTTGCTCTATTAAATCCTAAAGATAAGGTCCTTGGCATGAATCTAGCCCATGGCGGCCATCTAACTCACGGACATCCAATAAACTTTTCAGGAAAAACCTATAACTTTGTCCAGTATGGCTTAGATCCTGAAACAGAACTTCTAGATTATGAAAAAATCCGGGAGATAGCTATAAAAGAAAAGCCCAAGATGATTGTCTCAGGAGCTTCAGCCTATCCAAGAAAAATAGATTTTAAAAAGTTCCAGGAGATCGCAGAGGAGATAGGTGCAGTTTCATTTGCAGACATATCCCATATAGCTGGCCTGATTGTGGCACAAGAACATCCTACTCCTTTTCCTTTTACAGACATCGTCACAACAACAACCCACAAAACTCTGCGAGGCCCAAGAGGAGCAATTATCCTATGTAAAGAGAAATTTGCAAAAGAGATTGATAGGGCGGTTTTTCCAGGAACACAAGGAGGTCCGCACAACCATATAAATGCGGCAAAAGCAGTTGCATTCAAAGAAGCTGCAACACCTGAATTCAAGACTTATACCCAACAAGTTGTAAAAAATGCTAAAATTCTTGCAGAAGAACTAAAGAAATTTGGCTTTCGATTAATAACCAATGGAACAGACAATCACCTTATCCTGATTGATATGACTTCTAAAAATATTACTGGAAAAGAAGCAGAATCCTTGCTCGATAGTATTGGAATAACAACCAATAAGAACATGATTCCTTTTGATAAAAGAAGCCCATTTGACCCATCAGGAATAAGATTAGGAACTCCTGCAATGACAACTAGGGGAATGAAAGAATATGAAATGAAAATAATCGCTGAACTTATCAATAAAACAATTGACCAAAGAAATAATAAAGACACTCTTAAAAAAATCAGAGCCCAAATCCTTGACCTGACTTCCAAATTCCCCCTATACCCTGAATTAGATTAAATTATACTTATTATACAAATAAACAAAAAGCGCATTAATACGCTAAAAAATCTCAGAGATTTTTGGCGTGCCGAAAAACCCTGTTTTTCGTGCACTAAACAAAGTGTATATGCTTAAATAACTCAACAATACATAATCAAAATGGAAAACAAAAGAGGCAAATTCATAATAATCGAAGGAACAGATGGTTCTGGAAAAGGCACCCAAACTGCACTATTAGTTCAAGAATTAAAAGACCATGGCTACCAAGTAGAAACAATTGATTTTCCCAGGCATGGCAATCCATCCTGTAAGCTAGTTGATCTCTATCTTACTGGATTCTTTGGTGACCCAACAAAAATGGACCCCATGTTCATTTCATGTTTCTATGCCATGGACCGCTATCTCCATAAAGAAAAAATAGAAAAATGGCTTGAGGAAGGCAGGATAGTTATAGCAGATAGATATACAACATCAAACATAGGCCATCAAGGAGCAAAAATCAGTGATGAAAAAGAAAGAGAAAAACTTTTCAATTGGATTTATAATTTTGAATTCAAAGAGATGGATCTTCCCAAACCGGACTTAGTCCTTTTTATTCATGTGCCTACAGAAATAGCATTTGAATTAATAAAAAAGAAAAATCAAAGAAGATATATACAAAACTCAAATCAAGATGGCCACGAAAAAAACATTGAACATCTTAGGGCAGCAGAGAGTGCTTATCTTCACGCTTCAAAATTCTTTGGGTGGAAAATAATTGAATGCATGGAAAACTCAAGACTCCTGCCTATAGAAGACATCCACTATAAGGTCTGGGAAACAGTTTCTGGAGAAATTAAATAAGAATCTATGCTAAAAATTTTATCTAAATTTTTTATTTTTTAATGCTGCAGGTTGCGACTTCATATTTTATGAAATCTTCTGTGAACTTATCTAAGTTCCATTCAGGAAATCTCTTTGAATTAACTTGGAACAGATACAAGAACTTGCCTTGTTCACCATACTCAAATCTCTTTGAATTTGCTGTTGCAATGCACATCAAAGGATCATGCAATATCTCAATAGCAACTCCAGAAGGAGCTGTATTTGACAAGAGAATAGTAGCATAGGCCTGGTCCTTATCAAGCCAAATCTCAACTTTAACAGGAACCGAATTATATAAAGGAAGCTTACCTGCAACAGTGATAAGCTCTTTAGCAACAAAATCCCTATATTTCCTCAAAAATCCTGCAAAAAAGTTTTCCAGTGCCTGTTCATCCAATTGAACTGTTACCATCTTTTTTAAATTTTCAAATTCCCAAATTTTATCTCTTTTTTTAATTCTTGATTTAATTCTTCGAATGCACTCTTTTTAAAGTTTTATATCCTTAAGTAAATGTATGAGCCAGAGACATATGTCATAGGTCTAATTTCTTTTAAAATTAAGTGTTTTTATCGTTGATAAATGTCCATTTTATTGGTTTTGTCTTTATAATCACTTATTTCTCACTGACTTTTGGGATAAAATCAATATCCTCGATAAAGAAAGTATTTTAGGGGGTGACATATGTCCGTGGATTACACAATATCCTTAAGTAAATAAAACTTTAAAACAGAAAATCAAAAACTTTTAAATATCATCAATAAATAAGGTTTCTATGCCGCGGTCACGTAACGGTATCGTAAAGGCCTGGAATTAAAGAAAAAGCCATAAAGCCTTGCCCGCAAGGGCATCGGGGTTCGACTCCCTGCCGCGGCGTTCTAATTTCGGTGCGGGCGTATGACTTTTTGTCCAATTTTAAGAGACGGTTTTTTTCATTAGT
>CAYPSK010000006.1:0-33981 GCA_964413705.1 Candidatus Woesearchaeota archaeon
CGTTAGCTGGGTTAAATACGTCGAACACGGCGTAGCTTGGAAGTAATTCCATGAAAAATAAAATCGGCTCATATCGGTGAAGCCTTAAATTTATTAACTTAAGATTTATGGTAATACCGAGGGAAGGTGAGAATTATGGAAAACGATTCAGTTTTCAGCGCAACAACTCTTGCATATGTCGCAGGATTCCTTGACGGAGATGGTAGCATATTCTTCCAAATAGTTCCAAGAAGCGATTATAGACAAAAATTTCACATAAGAGGCAGTATTGCTTTTTATCAGAAATCAGAATATAAAGAAATCTTGGAATGGCTCAAAAGCCTTTTTGGAGGTGTTGGTTGCCTTCGCAATAGAAAAACAGGAATAAGCGATTATACGATTGTTGACGCAACAGAAGTAAAAAGAATATTATTACTTCTTCAACCCTATGTCAGATTAAAGAAAAAGCAAGTTGAACTTGGATTGGAAATTTTCAATAAGATTGAAAATAAAAAGTCTAATAAAGATTTTTTAGAAATCTGCAAACTTGTAGATAAATTCAAAGAATTGAATTATTCCAAGAAAAGAACAATAACATCTGACACAGTGAGTAATTCTTTACCCCTGTAGAGACTTCGACTTTTTGCTTGTTAAGAGCAGAACGGAAATTAGCTACTTCCGAAAAAAATCGAGAGTGTTTTTATTATATTCTATTAAAAGATTATAATAGAAATGCTAACACGCCGATCTCCTCTTATAATTAAGAGGATGATGGTATAGTCCACACAAAGCAAATAAATAAGCTTTGAGTATGTACGTGAGACAGTATGTGTGATATCTACTAGATGTGTCGTTGTCTGAGTGGAACAAATCTTTAGTACGAGAGGAACGGGATTTGGAAGCCTCTGGTGTAGCGATTGTCCTTATAGGGCACGTCGCATAGCTACGCTTTATATTGATAAAGGCTGAAAGCATCTAAGCCTGAAGCAAACCGCAAAAATAGACAACATAGGCCGTTGTAAAAGACGACGTTGATAGAGTTGGCGTGTAAGCATCAAGCTTCGGCGAGGTGTTCAGCGCACAACAACTAAAAGCCACAATTTAAATTTGCTATGTTAATTAAATACTCGTTCGAGTAAACTCGTTCTTGCATACTTAGTATGATGTTGTCATCTTTCTCAATGGAATTATAAAATAAATTTTTCTTAGATGTAGAATATAACTATTAACTTTATTTGAGAACTAAAAATTAATCTGCTTGAGGAGTTTGGGTTGCTGGTTCTTTACGTAACGGATAAATTTGTATTCTTCTGGAAAGAACCCTCTCAATAGACATGGCCCCCTTTACTGAAGTAGTTGCTTCATATGAAATATTGCAATGTCTATCAACTCCAGGAATTGGAGTAAGGTTTTTGATTGTAACCGGAACAGTATCTACTAAAAGCAAGGTTTCTTCGCCTAAAATAAAATCTAATTTTCCAACATATGCCGAAGTCACTGATCCATTTGGTCCTTTCTCAACAACGAGTAATGAATCTCCTCTATTAACACCCCAAAGATAAGCTGCTAAAGGGCTGTTATTAAAAACCCATGTATCAGAATATACCTCGCCTAGTTTCATACGTATTGGCCTGCCTTGTTCAATTCTAACTGTGCTTAAATCCATTTTAATCACTTTTCTATAATTCTTATGATTTATAAGTTTTATTGTAATAAAGTTGAATCACTTAAGAAATCTCTTTGCTTTCAAAATTGTTCCAGAAACACCAATACATCTCATCTTGATTTTCTTATCATCTCCAGAAAATAAAGTTAAACTTGTCTTGACATAATCAACATACTTAGTTAACACGCTAACCAATATTATGTGTCTGTATCTCAAAGAAGATTTTGATATATCTTTATTACACACATACATCTTATTTTCTTTTTCTTCTTCGGACTTTGTCTTGAACTTCTTGTTCTCTGTTGCATCATGGAATCCAAAGTATAAAGGCCCTGCACTTGCATAACCTAGTTTTCCAATGAATTCAAGCACAGCCTTATCAATTACCTGCCTCGCTTGTCCCTCATTTAATCTTTCACCAGAAACAAGTTCAACAACTAAGTAGTGTCTCTTCTCCTTGAGAGTTGGCTTAAGCTTTAATTTGTCTTTCTTCATCTTTTATATTGTAAAATAATCTTTTTAACTTCTTCCATTTGGTCCTTTGTGCCACAACAAAATCTTACAAAAGTATTATCTAAACCGCAGGTAGATAAACCATCTCCTTGGTTTGTGATTACATTATTTTCTTTTAAAAAATTAAAAAAGTGATTTGCAGAATCAATACTATCAAATTTAAGGATAATATTATTGGTATGTGTATGAATAATTTGAAATCCTCTTTTTTCCATAAAACTCTCAAATTCTTCCTTTCGTTTGATGATTTCATGCCTTAATTTAACAAAATAATCTTCATGAGTAAGAAGAACTTTAGCACAGTTAACAGCTACAGAATTAACATTGCAATACAGTTTAATAGCTTTTATCTTATAAATTAATTCTTTATTTCCAACAATATAGCCGATTCTTAATCCAGCAACAGAATATCCTTTTGAAAAACTTCTTAGAACAAGTAGATTTTTTACTTGATTGAATTCTCCTAAAACACTCTCACCGTTAAAATTAATATAAGTCTCGTCTACAGCGACAATCCCTTTTGTTTTTCTGCATAATTCCAATATTTCTTCTTTTTTCAAAAGTCCAAAAGGATTATTTGGATTGCATAAATAAATTAAAGAACGATTTTTGATATCACTATCTTTATATGTAAGAGAATATCCTTTTCCATCAAAACAATTAATTTCTGTAAATTTAAACCCATTCCTTTTAGGAGCATCTCTAAATTCATAGTAAGAAGGTGTAAAAATCAAGATATCTCCTTTAAACAATCGTGCAAGAAGTTCAACACCCTCATCAACACCATTAATTAAAACAATATTCTCTTTGCCTACCCCCTGTTTCTTAGCCAGAACTTCAATTAAACCGCTATAATCCATCGGATACAACTCAACTTTATCAAATCCATTATCACAGAACTCTTTAATAATATCTTTAGGTAAGTGATCTTTTATATCGGCAAGTTTCAAATTGATTTCTTTCATGTTTATCCCAGTGATTTCATACTTTTAATCTTTTTCATGGCCTCTAACCATCCACACACTCTAATAATATTTTCATGTTCAAGTCCTTTATTCCAGGGCTTGTCAAATAAGATAACTTTAATGCCCTTATTTGCACAATCCAAGGCTATAGTCTTCTGATCTTCAAGTATCGCCTTTATTCCAACTTCATTGCATATCTCTGCTTTCTTCTTAGTATTGCCGTAGAGGTCTCCTGCAATGATGACTTGAATAGGAGAATCAGGAAAGTAATGTTTAATCCAATCCTCGACGTTTTTTTTATATTTTAATGGTCTAGCAGTGATTATAAATATCTCATCACCCTCTTTAATCAAGATAGAGATTGATTCTATTGCTTTGTCAACAGGTTTTTCATCATGAACATTATTTTTAGCATGCAATTCGTGAGCAATGCTGATTGCTTCGTCTTTTGAAATACCCCAAACTTCCCACCAGTCATATGTCACAAAATTCTCTCTTGGAACTCTTTTTCCTGTTTTTTGATAATATAATTCAATCACAGAATCAAGTAGTTCTAATACAACCTCGTCCAAGTCAACGCCAATCTTCATGTGAATAGATTTTATCTAGGCATTATAAAGTTTTTGAATCAAGAGTAAAGATTTTTAGATTCCTGCATCTAAGAAAGACTTATCTATTACGTCCTCGGGCCAGCCAGCTTCTATGAGCTTGGCTTTGATATCTTCTTTACTTAGGCCAGAAGCAATAGCTTCATTGATATAAGAGATAATCTCTGGGTTTTCAGAAGAACTTGTTCCAGGGCTCGAGCTTTTTAATGAATATCTAGCACCCTCAGACCTTCCTACTTTTGATTTTGGTTTCTTTTTCAGGACACTCAACAAAAGCATGATAAATATCCCTAATAATATTATTATGACAATAACCCAGAACCACCACTGCTTGAATATGCTTGTTGATTGATTATTTCCTCCTGTACACGAAACAATTGAATCATCTATTGAAATGAATCTAGTTCCGCAGTTATTATAATCTATATAAGTTATTGTCTTGGCCCCATTTATGCAATCTCCCTCACTAGGCTCCCACTGTTCAACACAGCATGTTCTTGCCCCAGTAATATTTGTTGTTCCTGTTCCACAATTTGTATCAGAGCATAGTTTCTCTTGATTTGTTCCCTGACAAACCTGCCAAGCACAATTTCCCCAGATTATGCTGCATCCACATGCTTGTGACACGTTTCTTATATAAATATTTTCACATCTATTAATATCTTCTTCAGTTCTCCATTGAACACTACCAACACAATCACCCCAGCTAGTTATATTTACCCAGTTTGATATACAGGAAGTGCTTCCAACACTAAATGAAGCAAATTTTTCAAAAATCATGCAAGAACTAAGATCATTGTATTCATTATCCTTGCAAGGATAACTTACTGGACTGTATTGATATCTTACTTTTAAGGAGTATGTCCCATTTTGATTTGGAGCTCTTAGAGTTATATCATCAAAATCTAGAGCATATGAAATAGGTTGGCCATTATTATCATATACTAAAGTATATCCTTTTCCAACACCTTCTTCAGAGCAATAATCATGCAATCCATCATCCTCCCCATTTATTTTCACACCATCAACCCATGCTTGGCACTCATCTGAAGTTCTATTCTTTTCAGAATGGTCAGACTTGGCCATAAACTGGGTTAATCTTAAGCTGATTGTGTCAGAACAACTTGACCAACACTCATAATCATCTAAACAATCTAATTGTTGTCCATAATAAGTCCCGAAGCCAGTTCCATTTAAGCAGCATCTTTTTCCAGCCTCTATGCAACTTGTTTCAGGAACAACACTACTCTTGAAAATATTAATATACTCTATAAATATCTTCTGTCCAAAAACAGTTGTTACACCATAAAAAACTCCTGTTCTCTTCTTAGAGACAATCTTTATTTCATCAACATAATCATTATCTGTATTGCTAAATTTGCTTTTCCAATCAATAATAAGATACCTGCTTACATTACCCCAAATCTTTATTTCTTCATCTGGGTCAGAACCCTCTACACTCATCAAAATATATTTATCAGTTAGGTTATCTGCAGGGGGAGATATACATTCATACATATCTTCTCTTGTTAATGGATAATAATAGTGTAGACTTCTTGATGTATTACTTGAAACAACAATTTCAAATGCACAGCCAAAACTTGCATCTTCAATTGTCTGCCAAGCCACAGACCAATTAATTTTAACATCATTTACAGATGCACCAGAAAATTCTGAAAATTCTGCAGGAAAAGTATTTCCACCAGAGCATGCCCCATTACTGCAAATCCCACCATTTGGACAGGTCATAACTTCATTAGCCACAGCATTATTTTTACAGTAATACTCTTTTACAGTTTTAGATTGAGTATTAAATGTTGCCTTCCCAGTTACTTTATCTCTCAAGAAGTTAAATATGGCTTGGAATATATTTTCACTTTCCATGCTACTTCCAGCACTCTCAACACAAACATCAGTATAAGAGGTAAAAGTGTCACCATACCTCATTGTTACTGTTCCTTTAACACCTGGATTCTTTCCACCATCAGAATCTGAACAAGTATTATTGAAATATACTGGCAGCGAAGTAGTACAAGCACCACTCTGGCACACTTGTCCAAAAGGACAAGTATAATATGTATCTTTGCATTCTTTGTTTTCACAATAAGATTCTTTTATCAAGGAAGCGGTCTTGCACGTGTCTGGGTTGGTTGATGTAGTTCCATCAGAATATTTACCTTCGCAAATTCCAAAAACATCACTGACATTTCCACCGTCAGAATCTACACAAAAAGTAGGGGTCACTGGCGATTTTACTTCTTTCATTCTTATCTTTCTAGAATCTGTGAATTTTTGAAGTAATGAAAAATTATAACTTCCTCCAGAAAACATTGCAGCATCCTGGAACATGACAACAGAGCTTATTTTCTCATCATTTTCGTCAAACCAGGTTAGGGTTTCTGTATTAATTATGGTTTTGCCTGCATTCGCACTCCATTTGTTTATCCTATCATCAAATTCTTTATTTAGTATGACTTGTGGGCATTTATCTCCTTGTCTTAAACAACACTCTCCTTCTGGGTCAGGTTCAATTAATCCACAGGCCCCTGTTGTTGCATTAATAGAATACCAATTGACAGAGCTTGAAGTTGTTGGAGAACAAGAGTATTTCAATGAACATTTTGAAGCATCTGTAATTATAGAGAATACAAAGGCAGAATCTGAAGGCAGAACATCTCTAGGATCTAAGCTAAAGACAAAGGCCCCGTCTAATTTATCATTTCCACTATACTGAAGAGTATCTAAAGTCAATCCTCCACTTGCCAAGCTAGTTGTTAAAAAAACAGAATCAGGCATACCTTTCAAGAGGATTATGACGCTGGATATAGTGAATATTAAAAATAGAAGGATAACTATTCTTTCAGATAAATGAGGGTCATTTTCAAACTTCCCATGATTGGGAATTTTAGAACCTTTTTGTTTTTTCTGCACCATCTTTTACAATACCTATATTATAATATGATAATACTATGTAACAATACTATAACACTAAATTATACTCCCTTGCCTTTTTAAATATTCCGTCTTTTATCATGCCTAAATCCTCCCCCCTATACAAAAATTTAAAAGCATAATTGAGATAAATAAGATAAAGAGGTAATTTAATATATCTTGATTTAGATTATAATATAACATGCCAAAAGAAAAATCAAAGACAAATCAAGCCCAGAACGAGCTTGACCTAGAAGCAATTGAAAAGAAATGGCAAGCATACTGGGAAAAAGAGAAAATTTACAAGTTTGACCAGGAATCAAGGAAAAAAATATATTCTATAGACACCCCCCCACCAACTGTTTCAGGAAGGATGCACATGGGGCATGCTTTTGATTTTACATTGATGGATGTCATGGCGAGATTCAAAAGAATGAAAGGATTTGAAGTTTTTTATCCCTTCGGGTTGGATGATAATGGAATTGCGACGAATCTTATGATTGAAAAAAATCTGAAATTAAGGGCGAAGGATTTTTCAAGAGAGAAATGGATAGATATGGCAAAAAAGGAAACTGAAAAAACAGAAGAGATATTATTAAAAGAGTTCAAGAGCCTTGGAATTGCTTGCGACTGGAGTTTACTATACAGGACAATTGACAGCTACTGCACTAAACAAGCTCAACGAAGTTTTTTAGATATCTATGCTCAGGGCAGGGCATACAGAAAAGAGGCCCCAGCATTGTTCTGCACAAAGTGCGAGACAGCTATTTCACAGGTCGAGCTGAAAGATCAAGAACTAGAATCCACCTTCAATGATATTGTTTTTAAAATCAACAATAAAGAGTATATTATCTCAACAACAAGGCCTGAGCTGCTGCCTGCATGCGTAGCTGTTTTTTACCATCCAAATGACGAAAGATACAAGGGAATAAAAGGAAAGGAAGCTCAGGTCCCTTTATTTGATTTTGATGTTCCTGTGCTCGAAGACGAGCGAGTTTTTATAGATAAGGGCACAGGGCTTGTGATGTGCTGCACTTTCGGAGACCAGACAGACATGGAGTGGCAAAAAGCCTACAATCTGCCAATAAAAGAAGCTATTTCAAGGTCAGGAGAAATGACAAAACTTGCTGGAAAATATGCTAGTTTAAAAATAAATGAAGCAAGAAAAAAAATAATTGATGATCTTAGAGCAAAAAATTTGCTGAAAAAAGAGGAAAAGATAATGCACACTGTCAATGTACACGAAAGATGCGGGAAAGAAATTGAAATAATCAACACAAAACAATGGTTTGTTAAATATCTTGATTTGAAAGAAGAATTCTTGAAACAGGCAAAGAAAATAAGATGGATACCTGAATACATGAGAATAAGATATGACAACTGGGTCAATGGTCTGCAGTGGGACTGGTGCATATCAAGGCAGAAATATTTTGGGGTTCCTATTCCAGCCTGGACATGCAAAAAATGCGGCAAGATTATGCTGCCCAAGGAAAATGGGCTGCCCATAGACCCCTTGCGAGACAAGCCAAAGCAAAAATGTTCCTGTGGAAGTTCAGAATTCGAGCCTGAAAGAGACACGTTTGACACATGGTTTATCTCATCTTTGACACCGCAGATAACATGCAAATGGAAGGAAGACAACGAATTGTTCAAGAAAACTTTTCCAATGGATTTAAGGCCGCAGGGCCAGGATATCATAACATTCTGGGCATTCAACACAATTGTTAAGGCATATTTGCACAACAAAAATATCCCATGGAAAAATGTGATGGTTCATGGGTGGATACTTGATCCTTACGGAGAGAAAATGTCAAAAAGCAAGGGAAATGTGGTAATGCCTTACACAATAATCGAAAAATTCAGCGCAGATGCAATGAGATACTGGGCTTCGACAATTGCCATTGGTAATGATTCTGCTTTCCAGGAGAAAGAGCTCGTAGCTGGAACAAGATTTATCAAAAAAATATGGAACGCCTCTAATTTTGTATTTATAAATCTGAAAGATAGAGTAAAAAAAGGAGAATTAACTTTAATTGATGAAGCAATATTATCAAGGTTGGGTAAAACCATTAAAGATGCTGAGAAGTGTTATGAAGAATTCAATTTCAATGAGGCAAGAAAGTCTATTGAAACCTTTTTTTGGCATGATTTTTGCGACAATTATCTTGAAATTGTCAAGAGAAGGATTTACCAAGGAAACAAGGAAGAAAAAGAGGCTGCTGAATTTGTTTTGTATGCATGTTTGCTGAACATCTTGAAAATAACCGCCCCATTGCTTCCGCATATTACAGAGGACATTTATCAAGCGCATTTTAAAAAATATGAAAAACATAAATCAATCCATCTTTCTGAATGGCCTGAATTAAAAATAAAAGAGGACAAGAAAACAGAGCAGATCTGGAGCAAGTTCATTGAAATCCTAAGTCAAGTCAGACAAGAAAAATCAAAAGCCCAAAAATCAATGAAATCCGAAATAATTCTCACACTTCCAAAAGAAGACAAAAATATATTAAAAGACATGCTCAATGACCTCAAAGAAGTCATACATGCAAAAGAAATTAAAGAAGGCGAGCTTAAGATTGAGATGCTCTAAAAAATTATTAAAATCTGCTTTTCTATAATAAGTATAATACTAGTAACTACTTTATAGAAGTTAAATTTAAAAACTATGTTTGCATTAATAAATATGCAAGTCATAATACCAAATGAAATAGCATTCCAAGAATTGTACGATCCTTCAAAATCACTTTTCTTCCGTAGAAGACTAATTGATTCAAATATGTTTCCCGCACCAATCTGGTTAAGTGGAGAGGGCATAGATCACCAAGATTATACTAGTACTCATCTGACTCACTTTCTTAGATTTAAGTATGTCCAAAGACCTGTTGAATCTTATTTTAAAAGAATGTTTCGAGCATACACTCCATTCGTCTCTCCCTTAGTTGGTTCATCTGTTGAAGAGGTGCCAATTTTGAAAACCACCCCCCTTAAAGCAGAAGAATTAAGAATGCTAGTTCAAAAAATCAGGAGAGAGGGAGAAAAATATGTACTAAAAGGATATCCTGGAAAAGGAGGGCTTTGTGCAAGGTTATCTAATTGTTTAGAAGGAATACTAGGATCAATGCAACAGATCCCTATGACCCTAGAGACAGAAAAAGAGCTCTATCCGCGCATCTTCATCGCAAAAAGAAAGGCATGGTACAAGACATATGGCAAAGTTGCTGAAATGGAAGAGAGTAGGTGTGTCTGGCCCATTAGTGAAGACAGAACTGATGAATTGGGGATTGCTCACGGATACTTAATGGGAAGATTAAAGCCAGAATTAAGAAGACTTGGACATGATGCACTTATAAGGCTATCACGAGAAAGGAGGCTAGACGAGCTTGTCAAAGAAATGGAAAGAAAGAATGTAGAACTGATTGCAGTTTCCATACAAACAGGATTGCCCATACTTACTCGAGATGCAGGAATTGCAAAATTTGCGCATCGGTGGAATTTTAATAGAACGCACGAAAATCCCGAGTTGCAGGTTGTTTTTTCTGTTTTAGACATGACCCACTCAGGATTTAATGTTTATTACAATTCTAAAGAGTTTGAAGTACCCAGAGTTGAAAGTTATCCTAATTTTGCAAGACGGTTCAAATGTTGAACCTGTTGTCCTAAAGATAATCGACAACCTTAAAAACATTATTATTCTATAAGATACATGTCAAAAAAAGAGCTTGAAAAGAAGTTCCAAGAAAAGATTCTGGCATATGCCCTGAAAAATGCTCTTGAACATGAGGGCAAAGCTCAAGCAGGTTCTATTCTAAGCTCTCTATTTCATGAGGGTCTAGATAAAAAAGACATCAAAGAAATCATGCCCTTGATTCAAGAAACAATAAAGAAAATCAATTTAATGAGCAAAGAAGAACAAGAAAGGGAATTTAAAAAAGAACAAAAAGAGGTTTCCCATAGAGATACAAGAGCAGAAGATGAACTGCCAGAACTGCCTGACATGAAAAATAAAAAAGCCAAGGTTGTAATGAGAATAGCACCCTATCCTTCTGGCCCTTTACATATAGGAAACACAAGGCAGCTCTTATTAAATGACGAGTATGTAAAAGAATATGGTGGCAAGCTCTATCTTATAATAGATGATACAATAGGAAGTGAGGAAAAAAAGATTATTCTTGAAGCATATAAGATGATTGAAGAAGGCTCAAAATGGCTTGATGTAAAGTATGAAAAGCCAGTCATATTCAAATCAGACAGACTAGAAATTTATTATAAATACGCTGAAGAACTAATAAAAAAAGGAAAAGCCTATGTCTGTTACTGTAACCAAGAGACCCTAAGAGAGAATAGAAAATCACAGAAAGAGTGTGAGCACAGATCACAAAGTCCAGAACAAGCTCTAAAAGAGTGGAAAAAAATGTTTTCAATGAAAGAGGGCCAAGCCACACTAAGAATAAAAACATCAATGCAACATCCAAATCCTGCTTTTAGAGACAGAGTTCTTTTTAGAATCTCAGAGAGAATACATCCAAAAATAAAAAATAAATACAAAGTCTGGCCCTTATTAGAATTCTCCTGGGCTATAGATGATCATCTTCTTGCCATGACACATGTTGTTCGTGGAAAAGAATTAATGATTGAGACAGATATGGAACAGTATATAATGGATATTTTCAAATGGAAACATCCTATTTTTATCCATACAGGCCTTTTGCAATTTGAAGGAATAAAGCTCTCAAAAAGCAAAGGCCAGAAAGAAGTCAAGTCAGGAAACTATCTCGGCTACCATGATCCAAGATTATGGAGCCTTCAATCTCTAGAAATGCGAGGAATTCAGCCAGAAGCAATTAGAAAGTTCATTGTCTCACTTGGCACAAATCAGAATGAAATAACTGTTCCAATTGATATTTTATATAAGTATAATAGAGATATTATCAAAGAGAATGCAGTCAAAGCAAGTTTTGAACCTATTAAAGCCCCAGAAAAGAAGCGCATTAATGTGCTAAATAAAGCGCACAACCCCAAAAATAAAAACAACTTATCTCAAGGAAAATCAAAGTTCTCAATAATCATGCCTGATGCTTCAATAATTAAGTTTAACTCAGACCTTAACACCAAATCACTTAAGGACAAAAGAATTATTCATTTTCTCGGCTTTGGCTTCTGCCAGTATAATAAAGATGAGAAAGTCAAGTTCTGGTTCTGCCACCAATAGCTTCAAAATATTTTCTAGCCCCTAAGTAACCACTATACCCCTGAAATTGATTTAATCTTATAATACTATGGCCTGCTCTTAGAGCAGCATGAATTCCTCCAATAGATGCAGCAACTTCCTTATCATAAATATCATTTAGATTCACAACTAAACCATGTTCCCTTTGAAGTACCTCGCTTAAATGAGTTAGATTCCTAGTATTTAGACGATCTACAGACTTCATAAAATGTGTTTCTTCATGGCCCTTTAATAAAGCAGTTAAAGCACTAACCCTTTTCAAATAAAATAAATGATAGTGCCTGACATTTGCCACATGTATTAATTGAACACGTCCCAACACTGGAAGCCCAACTCCCCTCTCAAACTCCAGAGGTGATAAGGCACATGAACAACAGCATCCCATCAAGTTTACACTATGCGCCCACATGTTATCAACAACACCATCATCATGATATACTGCATTTGGAGGCAATTCAATTTCAATACCCAATGCTTCTAAATTAGCTAAAGTCATTTTTTATTAATACAGAACCTTGGGGTTCTGTTCATCTAAAAAATAAACGTTTTTTAAGGTTTTTAATTTTAACTAGTTAATAGAAAACATTTTTAATCCCCTGCCCCATATCAAAAACATGACCTACACAATTATTTTATGTGAAAAACCACAGGCAGCTATGAAAATAGCTTATTCTTTAGCAGATATTGCTCCTGTTAAAAGGAATTTCTTTGGTGTTCCTTACTATGAGATAAATCATGAAGATAAGAAATATATTGTAGCTAGTGCAGTTGGTCATCTCTATGGTCTAAGGCAAAAAGGTTCATCTAAAGACTGGCCCTCTTTTGACATTGAATGGAAAGAAACAGAGAGTTTTGGAAGAAAATATATAAGTGCTCTAAAATCTCTTGCAAAAGAAGCAGATGACATAATTATCGCAACAGACTATGATGTTGAGGGAGAAGTCATAGGATTTAATGTTCTGAGATTTATTTTTAATAGAGAACAAGCACAGAGGATGAAGTTCTCAGCCCTGACAAAATATGACCTGCAAAATAGCTTCAATGCAATAGAAAAAACACCAAACTATGGTCAAGCATATGCAGGAGAAACTCGCCACTATCTTGATTGGTACTATGGTATAAACTTATCAAGAGCACTTATGGAAGCAATAAAAGCAGTTGGTTCATTTAGAATCCTGAGCATTGGCAGAGTCCAGGGTCCAGCTCTTGCAATGATTGTTGAACTAGAGAGAAAAATCAAAGAATTTAAATCAACTCCTTACTGGCAAGTCTTTCTTCTCATTGCAGATAATAAAGGACAACAGGTTGAAGTCAAATTTCCCGAGAATATAACATCAGAAGAAGAAGCAAATAAATTCTTAAAACTTAAGGGCAAGAAAGGCAAGGCAGAAACAACAAAAGAAGCAAAAGACCTTAGACCATGGCCCCCATTTGACCTAACAAGTTTGCAGATGGAGTCCTATAAATTCTTCAGATTCAGCCCTGCTCAAACACTTGCTCTAGCTCAAAAGCTCTATCTTGCTGGATTAATTTCTTATCCAAGAACATCATCTCAAAAATTACCACCAAGCATAGGCTATAATAGAATTCTAGATAAATTAAAAAAAGCATTCCCAAATCTGACCAAAAACTTAAGCAGAGATTTTCCAGTTCAGGGAGGAAAGTCAGACCCTGCTCATCCAGCTATATTTCCAACAGGAGAGCACTCTTTCAAGATTTCAGCAGATGAAAAAAAAGTCTATGAACTTATTGTTAAGAGATTCTTAGCATGTTTTTCTCCAGATGCACTAATAGAGAATAAAAAAATCAAAGTGAATGTTGCAGAAAAAGAATTTTTTACAGATGGAAAAAAGATTCTAAAACAAGGTTGGCTTGAAATCTATCCTTACAAAATTACAGAGACAAATTTGCCAGATATAAATGGTGAAATCCTTGTCAAGGAGGCAAGACTTGAGCAGAAAATGACTGAACCTCCAAGAAGATATAGCCCTGCTTCAATAATCCTCGAACTTGAAAAGAGAAAACTTGGAACAAAATCAACAAGAGCAAGTATCATAGACACCCTATATAAACGAGGTTACATCCTCGGCTCTCAGATTCAAGCTACACAATTAGGAATGGCTACAGTGGATACTCTTGAAAAAAATTCTCCAAGTATTCTAGATGAGCAATTAACACGGGACTTTGAAGAAAAAATGGAAAAAATTCTAGAAGAAAAAAGTCCTGAGAAGATGAAGCAAGAAGAACAAGCTATTTTAAGCAATGCAAAACAAGTGATAATAAAGATTTCTCAAGAATTCAAAAACAATGAGCAAAATATAGGCAAAGCACTTATGGAAGCAACACGAGAAGCAGAAGAAAGAAAGCAAGAAGCAAATAAACTCTTTACATGTCCTGAATGTAAAAAAGGCGACTTGATAATGAAAAGAAGCCACATTGGAAAAAGATATGTTGCCTGCAACAATGATGACTGCCATAAAACCTATCCATTGCCTCAGTTCGGCTTAGTAAAAGTTTCAGACCGAAAATGTCCTACATGCCCTCTTCCTCAGTTAGTTCTAATAAAAAAATCCCGGCTTCCTTGGTATTTTTGCATGAATCCTGCTTGTTGGAAACCAATAGCTGAAGCTGCAAAAGCAGAAAAAGAAGCTAAAGCAAAACTCAGAGCAGAGAAGAAAGCTGAAAAAGAAAAGCTCCAGTCTGAAAAAAGGTCAGAGCGAGAGAAAAAGAGAAAGAAAAAAGAGCGAGACAAAGTGAAGGCAAAAAAAACTCAGAGAAAAAAAGATAATCCAGAAAGCCATCAAGAAGAGGATGAATGTGAAGATTTAGAGTGTATTTAATTCAGGCAAGAATGGTCCCTCTCTGCAAGTTATTCTTCCTCTTTCATCTATACAACTACCGCAGAGCATATATCCCCCACATCTCATTATTTTTTCACGTGAAGAAACAATATTCCCTATCCCAACTAATTTCAATTCACATTTACGAGCCTCCTCTATCATCGCATCAGGACCGCAATTATAGAAAAGACTTCCTTCTGCAAATCGAATTTTTATTTTATCTCTATCAAAAAGATCAGTCACATTTCCCCCAATCCCATTGCTTCCTTTATAACTCCCATCTAAAGTTGCAACATAAACTCTGCCAACTTGCTTAAATTCATCTAAAAATGGAATATGCTCCCTATCCCTGGCACCAAGCAAACTAGTTACTCTAGCTTTTTTCGAAAATTCTCTTGCCATTAAGTATACTCCTGCACTTCCAGTTCCCCCACCAACAAGGACTACAGAAGAATCAAAAGGAACATCAAGTGCCCTTCCATTAGATCCTCTAAAATACAACTGGTTTCCTGGTTTTAATGAATTTAATAATCCTGAAAAATCTCCGCGTGCCTGAACAGCAATAGAAAAAGGGTTGTTATCTAAAACAGAAAAAGGTCTTTCTGTCTCTCCTTGAATAAAAACATCAACAAACTGGCCTGGTTTGGCATCAATTTTCTGATCTGTTTTTAATACCTTAAAATCAGAAGCACTGCCTAAAACTTCAGTTATTGTTGCTAGATGATATTCACTATCAACTGGATTAAACAATGCAGAAGCATTATCTGTTCCCTCTCTTATATCTGCTCTAACAACATTTGCCCATTCTTGAATCCCATCTCTTCCTTTTAATCCACTTAAATAAGTTCCAATACTAAATCCACTTGCCCCCACATCATGATAAGATAAGATTGTTCTAGCACTATGTATTCCTCCAGCTGCAAGTATTGTTGCATCTGGAAGCACATAATGAACTAACCCCACACATTCTAGACTCCTAGGATAGAGTTCTGCTCCTGATTTTCCTCCGACAATATTTGTTAAGATTGGCTTGCCATCAGGAAGTGTTGCTGTTCCTCCCGGAATAGTATTTGTTGCAATAATCCCATTTGCTCCTGCTGCATAAGCAACCTGAGCAATCTGAACAACATCTCCCTTAGGACTTAATTTAAAGAAAATTGGTTTTCTCGTGACTCTCCTTACAGCACTAACAACCTCATAAACCAAATCAGGATTCAGGCCAACAGCCAATCTATCTTTCCCTACATTAGGGCAAGTTATATTAATACTTAGAGCATCTACTCTAGATTCTAATCTACTAGCACAATAAACAAGTTCCTCTTTATCTTTTCCTGCAACTGAACCTATAAGTGCCTTATTCCACGGAACAACTAAAGAACCAAGTTGTCTTGCACCCTCATCTACGCCTGGATTTGAGAGTCCATCTGCATTGACAAGTTTCCATGGAGAATTTTGATAGATTATTGGAGGTTTATGTCCTGGCCTAGGATCAGGAGTAAATGATTTTGTTTCGCCATACCCAAAACCCTCTATTCCCAATAGCATTTGTAAACCAGGAATGTTATTTCCAAGAACTCCCGAAGTATTTCCTAAATAATCAACTAACTTCTCTCCTATCCTAACCTTTTGAAGTGGCATTACTTGTTATATCTCCTTGGTTTAAAAGAATTATTGTGATAAATAAAGAATTAAACAAAAGGGGCCATTGCCTGAAGAATTTTATATGCTGCTTTCCTTCTATCGTCCACTGTTCCTCTTGCTATTAATTTCTTTCCGCCCTTTCCATCTGGTTCATAAATATTTCCTGCTTTAGTTATCGCACTTCCAAGAACAAGAATAGAATTTCTACAATCTTGAACAGCCTTGTCTGGCGTATACAATTGTTTTTGTCCTTCGCCAGATTTTCCTCCCCATTCAATTCCAGGCGTAACATAAAGCCCGCCCCATCCCGGGAAGCTTTTTTGTAAAGCGCCGGCTTGATTTGCAGGACAAACAACACCATCCAAACCCCACTTAATTGCAAGCTCTGTTCTTCTCATAACTATATCTTCGTATTTAACTACGCTTTTACCAGATGCATCTATACCATATTGTTCATCAAGATCTTTTTGTTCTAAGCTAGTTAATTCTGTAACCCCAATAACTTTTGGCCGGGGTATTCCTCTTTCTTCTGCTCCTTTAATTGCTCCATCTACAGCTCTCCTGCACATTGCCTCTCCCCCAGAAATATGCAGATTAAACATATAAACCCCGAGAAAAGCTGCTGCTCTAGCAGCACCATAAACTGTTTGTGGAGTATCATGAAACTTTAAATCTAAGAAAACTCCCGCCCCATATTGGCACATTTGTGAAACAATCGGAATTCCTTCATTGCACGCAGCAGTATGTATTTCTTTTCCTACCTTCATCATATCAACTAAATCCGATAATTCTTTTGCTAGAGTAATTGCATCAGAAACTCTTGGAACATCAACAGCAAGACAAGTTCTCTTTCTTGCCCTTTGCTCATTTTCTAATAATGCATATGTTGCCATTTTATTTTTTCTCGACTTTTGAAACAACTCGGGGATAACCACGTTTCTCTCCCCATCCAAAAGGATCTTTTCTCCACTCTGCAAGAAGTTTTGCTTGAACCTCATCAATATATCCTGTGTCTTTAGCAATACTAATTAAAGTATCATAATCTAACGAGGGAGTTAATACGCAAGGTGTTTCTAATTTTTTTGTCTCTTCTTTATCAAAAGGTTCTACACCAGCAAACATCTTATCTGCTTTATCAAAACCATAAGTAAAAATAGACAAACAATGATTACAAACCCCGCCAGCATCTCTTATTGCTTGTACTGCTGCAACTGAACTACCACCAGTTGAAACAAGGTCTTCTATCAAGATTACTGTTCTTCCTTCTAATCCATCTTCAGCACGGATTCCCTCAATTTGATTTCTTAAACCATGGTCTTTTGGTTTGTCTCTTACATAAACTAATCCACAACCTAATTTATCTGCTAATGTTGTTGCCGGAGAAATCCCCGCTGTTGAAGTTCCTGCAATTAAATCATAATCAATTTGTAATCTTTGGAGAGAATCTACAAATGCTTCTGCGATGAGTAATCTTGACCCTGCACTTCTTAGAAAAAGCCGATTATCGTTATAGATTGGCATTCGATAACCAGAAGCCCAAACAACTGGGGGGTCTGTTCTTAACTCAATTGCCTTGCCCTCTAATGCCGCCAGAGCAATTCGTTCAGAGTATCCTGCCATTTTTTAATCAAATAAGATGATTAACTTATTTATAAATTATATTGCAAAAGAATATACATATTAAGCAATATATACGCCTCAAGTGCCTCTTTCTAGTTATAAAAAGTGTTTCTCAAAAACATACCTTCTTGAAGACGCTTCTTTCAAAAGTATCCAAAGATTCCTGACGCTCGGCCTTATTCCATCTATTTTTTGTGTATCTCGAATTCTTTTTTCAACACCTGCTGCTTGATCACATAATCCTAGCCAAAGATCAAGCCTTTCTCTTGCAGGCTTCAGTAGGATATATCTTTCAATAATCATTAGTTCAGCTAAAAATTCACGTCTGACTTCGGAAGCGCTACGATACGCACTCGAACCAATAAGATTTAGCACTTCTCCATAACTCCTAAAAAGATAATCCAGACAGGCATCTTTATACGCTGAGTCCAATTGACCTATCACTAAATTCAGTTCATACTGTCTCTCATTCATTTTTATCGTCTCTTCCGAGGTTTTTAAATTTAGCTGAAAAAATCAAATAATTTAAGTATATCTTTTTTCTCAATAATCTTTATAAATAGAATGCCCCATAAAGAAGATGGCAGTATCAGCAGAAAGGATAAAACCAAGACCCAGTTTTCCTAAAGGCTTTAAAAAAAATCCGGCAGTGCTAGCCGCAGGAAGATATGGGACACCAGAAATGTGCGAGATTTTTGGTGATGAACGAACTTTTGAGCATAGCTTGCGTGTACAAGGACAAGCCGCACTAACTCTTTCTATTTTATATCCTAATCTAATATCCTCAGACATTGCACAAGAAATTTATGACAAAGCTTCCTTGAAGTTTATTAATCCTGATAGAATAAGAGAGATAGAAGCTAGTACAAACCATGATGTTATTGGAATAAATACCTCTCTAGAAGAAGTTGTTAGCGATAGGGCAAAACCCCATATTAACCAATTTAAAACAAGTGCAGATACAACTGTTCCCGCAAAGGCTTTGCAAATGAAAAAAGCTTTAGAAGTAATTGCGGAGACAACTGAGAATCTAAGAGATATTTTAATTGAAAAGTCATTAGATTGGATTGATATTCCTTTCATGGTTCAAACACATGGTTATGATGCCCTTCCAGCAGTCGCAGGAAGACCTTTTGCACATTATGCTGAAATGCTCCAATCTGGGCTTCGTGTTCTAAAGTTTTTTTACAAAACCTCTATAATCGGAAAGTGGGCAGATGTTACTGGAGACCACCATGCAGCCACAAGTTCTAGTGTTGACGGGGTAGAGCTACAAAAGAGATATTGTAAAGATCTTGGAATAGGATTCATGGATGCTCCCGCGCAAATTCCTGGATTAGAGTTTGAAGCGGATGTTGCTTATTCTTTAGTTAGAATAGGCATGACGGTAGACAACATTGCGAGGTATATCGCATGGGGAAGAAGTGATGATGTAAATCTTTTTGTTTACTCTAACCCAGACAAAAGAAAAGGTTCGAGCGGAATGCCGCACAAAGATGCGAAAGGTGGAAATCCTATTGATGAAGAACAGGCAGTGTCTGTTGCTAACAAGCTACTTGGTTTTGTTGTAACTGCCCTATCAAATTGTGAAATGCCATATGCAAGAGCCTTATACGCTTCGGCGAATTCAAGGATAGATCTTGAAGATTGCTTCAAATTTTTTGATTATAATATGAGGAGATTCGCCGCTATTGCTTACAATATAGAACTAAGAAAGGAAAGAAGTATTGAAAGAGTTCTGAGAAGCCGCGGAGTTGTAACATCTCCCCAAGTCTTAACTTATTTAACAGGCCACTCAACCAACCCTATGGCTTGGAGAGAAGCTCATGATTTATTAGGAAAATGTTCTACAGAAGCATGGAATAATGGAAGAATGTTTTATGATGTGCTTATGAAGGAATCAGCAATAACTAGCAGAATCACTCCAGATAAATTAAAAGACCTTACAGAGCCTTTAAAATATCTTGGAAGAAGTAAGGAAATTGTGGAGCTAATTGCTTCTAAATATCATGGAGTTAAAACATTTAATAAATCTCAGCCTAGTTAAAAAACCCCTTCTTCTTCCTTATCCCATCATCAACTATCTCGAACTCAAACCTCTTCTCTGGAAGATGCCTATGTTTTCTCAGAATCGCGCGTTTTCTTCCATGCCCCAGATTCTCTAACTCTATAATACACTTGCTCCAGTACTTGATTATATCTCCTCCAACCATTGACATCTGCTTCTTCTTTCCAGCCTCAATTTCATCAAAACTCAGAAACTCTCCATAGACTTGGTCTGTGACAAGAACAGGAATATTTTTTTTTCTTGCAATCTCAGATAGGATTCTAAGCTGCCTAGCTAAGCCCCTATTTATTGTTTGGATTTTTTCAAAATCTTTAGCACTTGACGCTTCTCCAAGTTCTAGTCTATAGAGCATAACAAGAGAATCAATTATAATCAATCCAATGTTTTTATTTAGCAAGTCAAGAAGTTTATTAAAACACTCTCTCTGCTCATCAAAAGTCGTTGCCTTCAAGAGAATTATATTCTTCATAACATCAAATGTTGCAAGTTGTTTTAATCTTTCAACTGAAAAACCCCCTTCAGTATCAACAAAAATGACTTTTTTCCCCATAGCTGCCTGCTCAGCAGCAGCAATAAGGCAAAGGTTTGTCTTTCCAGAGCCAGCTGGCCCATAAAACACAGTTATGACATCTTTGTCATATCCATGTTCAAGCCACTCATCTAATTCAATTGAACCAGAAGGAATCTTGCCTAGACTATCCTCTGCTTTATTTTCCACTCTATCTTCTTCCATATCCAGATACATCAAATAAGATTTTAAGTATTTCGATGATAAAAGAGATATATGGCCATAATTACAAAAGCGCATTACTACTAGATAAGGCGCATAACTACCCTTATTTTTCCGATATAAATTATATGCTGTTTACCACAGATAAATTTAAAAAGAAAAGTCATCATAATCTATCATAAAAAAGGTAACCTGATTAAAAGAATTCACAAAGCGCATGAATGTAAATAAAGCGCATAATACTCCAATAAATTATATAAAAAATTAATTAAAATGGAACCAATAAAACAACAATTTGTGACAATAGATGAACTTAGAGTTGAGAAGCTTGGAATGGGCCAGAAAGTTCTTGATCTTTCTTTCAAATACACTGCAAATGGTCAACAGACAAAGATATTCAAAACATTCCCTTTCTCTGAAAACAACGTGAACTTCACCTTAAACTTGATATCTGAAATTAAAAAAGCAAGCAATCTGAAATTAGAGGAAGAAGAAGAAATGAAAGAAAAGTTAGTTAATTATTTAGGCAGACTAGTTCAAGAAGTCAAGAGCCTTGAGAAATTCAAGGAATCTGAAAGGTATATGAAAGAGTTTCAAAAGATTAACTGCTACAAGGTAACTTTTCCAGAGGTTGCGATAAACACCAGATCTCCGACTGCAGAGAGATGGGCTTAGGTTATTTTATTTTTAGGTATTTTAAGCAACTAATTAAACAACAGTAATAAGAATATACCGATGACTACGGCACTAACAACTAAAGTTGAAAATAGAAGACTGCCTGTTAAAGCAGGAGTTGCAAATTCTAGAAAAAAAGGAAATGGACATCTGACTAATGAAGAAGTTAAAGAGTTAAAAGCTGTGTGTGGCTTTTTGAGGCATGGACGAGATGGAAAGAGGATACAAGTTGATTCTACCATAAAAGCTTTCATGGGATACTGCTATTGTTCTGGTAATGGAACAATGAGAACATGCATAACAGGTATAAGAGATGATTATTATGATTGTAAATACTATCCAAAATCAACTCGGATTTATCTGCCGGTTCCATATAAACCAACACAAACATTTAAAAAAGAGTTCTGTTTAAAATAAAATTGAACAAATTTTAATTAAACTAAATAAAACATAAAACAAAAGAGGAAAACACAAAAATGTCACAAGTAGAATATAGTGAATTCAAAGGGAACAAAATCATCAAGCTCAAAAAAGATGATAATGATCAATTTCCTTTCAGCTTTGGAAAAGCCAAAGCAAAGTTGATTGTTGAGAACTTTGACGACATCAAAAAATTTGTAGAAGAAGATTAAATTTTTTGTGTTGCCAAAAATCTTCTGATTTTTTAGCACAATTAAGGAATTTGCAGAACAAGAATAAATTCTCTCATTAAGTTAGAAAAAGAAGACGCGCACTAGCACAATTAGAATATTTCTTATTTTTTAGAATTATTCTTCTTCAAAAATCTGGGCCTGGAACTTAAAAACATGACAACTCTTACTTTTCCATGAATCTCTTGGCAAGCCAGCTTTCTGGCAAGTCTCTTCTAAAAACTGCATCGCATTCATCTTATACTCAGTTGCAACTTGAGGTAATAATAATCCAGAAAGCCCCTCAAGCTGGACAATCAAACCATCCTCGCCAATCTTAATCTCCTTGATAATATCCTCTCTTTTGCCAGGCCTTGGCTTTATCTCTTCAGGCACACTAAGAACAGAAAGCTCTATCTTAATTTTCTCAAACTCTCTAGAGTTTACAGGCTCAAATCTCGGATCTGAGAAAGCAGCTGACTTAGCAGCATCAATAACTGCCCTAGCCAAAGGAAAAATAGGATATGGAAACCCTATACATCCTCGAAGTGCTCCATTTTCCTTCATCTTCAGTGTCACAAAAACCCCGTGCCTTTTGTCAAATTCCTTCAATTCTCTAGAAAAATCACTTTTCTTGTCCTTTTCTTCAGAAAACTCTGATTCAATTGCTTTTCTAGCAAGCTTAATAAGTTTCATCCCCTGGCTCTGAGTTAGCATGAAAAGAATAAGATTCTAGAATTAATAAATCTTGCTTAGAGCATATTTATTTAACTATCTAGTAAACCAAAAACCTTTAAAAACCCAAAACACTTAGATAATCATGCCAAAAACAAATGTTTTTACAAAAGATTTTTGGTATATTTATAAATAAAAAAAGGAGGTAAAAAATGCCTAAAGCAAAAAGCAACTTAATTGGTGCATGGGCCTTTTTAATAGGGGTCATACTAGCAATTATTTTTGCATTTATCCCAGGGACTGGCGCATGGCTTGGATGGGTGCTATTCATAATTGGTGTAGTAATAGGTCTATTGAACATAAGCGACAAAGAAACACAACCATTCTTAATGGCAGGTGTTGTTCTTGTAATTGTAACTGCTCTCGGAGCAAGTGCGTTTTCAGGACTAGCTTACATCGGAGTACTACTAAAGAACATATTGATATTGTTCGTGCCAGCAACAATCGTAGTTGCCTTGAAATCTGTGTTCTCAATGGCACACAATTAAGCATATAGGCTCTATTTTTTTTTTATTTTTTTTATTTTTTTTATTTCAGGATTTTTACTATTTCTTAAGATATTTAGAAAAAAATGAATTCTAGAATCTTGATATTTAATCAGTACTTCTAGAACATAAAATCACTTGCCTCTTAAGTCAAGTGAATCTAAAAATGATTTATTGAACTATTGATGATTTCTTAGTTTAATCCGGGCAAGAAATTTGCCATTGTTCTGGCAAAGAATGGACTATTCAATGATATTGCGACATCGCTCTCATCACTATTATCTGGAGTGATAGTTATTAACATCTTTGAATTATCAACAACGAGCAATCTTGCATTTGCCCTGGTTTTCTTTACTTGAACTCCAAGCTGTCTGCTCAAGTTCATCAAGCTTTTTATGTCATCTATTTCATTGGTTGCAACAGTTATACCAACTCCTTTTTCCTTTAATTTCTCGAATAAAGGCTTCAAAAAAGATGATTTTCTTTTCAAAGCATCTAAAGTTGATATCAAAACAATTTCTTTTTGTGCATTTGATATGATATCCTTCATATGAGCATAAATATTTGATCTTCCTTTTATTGAGGAAGTTAGGTCTTCTACTTGAATTGGTTTGATTCCAGTTGTAAAAAGACTCTCAAGCTCTTTATAATCAATAGAATTTCTTATATTTGTTAAGCCATTCACTCTTTCAGTTGCTTCTTTCATTAAGTTATTCTTCATCCTCTCTATTACAACTGATGGTTTAACTGCAATGAACTTAACTGGTTTTCCTAATTTTGCTACTGCAAAGCCTTTTTTCTCCAATGATTCAAGAACATCATAGACTCTAGATCTTGGAACTCCTGACATCTCTGCTATTTCTCCTACAGAAGCAATGCTTTTGCTTATCAAAGCGACCCAGACTTTGCTCTCATAAATATTAAGGGCAAAGTGGTATTTGACTTTTTTTATTAAATCCTGTCTATTAGCCATTTTATTACTACTTTATGATAGGAAAGACTATTTATAAATCTTTCGTTTTGTGACTACTTAATAGAGAACAAAATAAGAGAAAATTAGAAAAATAACAAAAGTAAAAAAGATTGCCAAAAAATTAATCAATCTCAAGCCACTTCTATAAAATACGAATCTTTTTAAACGGAAAGAAAAACAAAAGGTTTAAAAACGTTCGTATATGAGAAATACTATATTTAACTTCAATCTAGTCACAAAAATGCACGTTCTACAGCCCAAACACACAAAAATCAGTCAACAGGAAACAAAAGAGTTACTTGCAAAGTTCAACATCAACCCATCACAACTCCCAAAAATTAAAAAAAATGATCCTGCGCTGCCTACCGACGTAGAAACCGGCGATATAATCAAGATAGAAAGAAAAAGTGGCGGGAACAAAACAATCTATTATCGTGTAGTTTTATAAAAAAATGCCAGAACAAAGTTCACATTTAGCTAGCAATCGGCTATTAATCAAGAAATATCTTCAAGAACACTCACTTGTTGAGTCAAACATAACCTCTTTCAATGACTTTGTGGAAAGAAGACTTCAAGAGATTATAGATACCATAAATGAAGAAATTTCAAGAGAAGAAGTTGATTTATGGCTTGGAAAGATTAGTATTGGAAAACCCGAAATTATAGAAGCAGATGGTTCAAAACACCAAATATCTCCAATAGAAGCTAGATTAAGAAAAGTCACTTATTCTGCTCCGTTGTATCTTGAAGTAAGCATGGGAAACAAAGAATTCAGTATAGTTGAGCTTGGAAAAATTCCTATTATGGTTGGAAGCAAGCTCTGCAATCTGCATAATATGAGCGCAGAGGAATTAATAAAAAGTTATGAAGATCCAAAAGACCCAGGAGGATACTTTGTAATCAATGGAAATGAAAGAGTTCTTGTTATCATTGAAGACTTAGCTCAAAACCAGCCTTTTACAGAGAAAACTCAAAAAGGATTTATTCTAAGGATCCTGTCGCAAAGAGGCAGTTATAGGATTCCAGTTACAATCAATAAATCTCCAGAGGGAAACCTCTTTATATCATTCTCTAGGTTCAAGAATGTTCCGGCAGTGCTTTTGATTAAAGCACTGGGAATAACAAAAGACAGTGAAATCGCCTCTTTGATAGGAAAAGAGACAGATTCTTTGATTGTCAGCTTATCTGGTTCCTCAAACATATCTGACACAGAAGAGGCAGTGATGGCTATCGGAGAAAAAATGAATATCCAAGGAACAAAAAAAGAAATCTTGACAAGAGTAAGGTCGAGAATAGATTCTGCATTCTTGCCCCACATAGGGACAAAACAAGATGCAAGAAAAGACAAAGCAGTAACACTCTGTAAATTAATAAAACAATTCTTAATTTCTCAAGAACTAGGTTTAGAAACAGACAGAGACCACTATGCAAACAAGAGAGTCAGACTTTCTGGAGACTTACTTGCGGATTTATTCAGAGTCAATCTAAATATATTCATAAGAGACTTACAACATAATATCCAGAAGATAGAGAAAAAGAAAAAATTCTACTCAGTCAAATCAATTGCGAAGTCAACACTATTCCAACACCGGATAGAATCTGCAATAGCAACAGGTTCTTGGATAGGGGAGAGAGCAGGAGTCACCCAAAACATGGACAAGACAAACGGCCTAGCTGTCTTATCAGAACTTCAGAGAGTAGTAAGTTCTCTGCCAAATGAACAAGAAAACTTCAAAGCAAGAACCCTGCATCCAACACACTATGGAAGATTCTGCCCAGTCGAGACACCTGAAGGAACTTCTATTGGACTGAGAAAGAACTTAGCTATGATGGCAATAGTCAGCACAGCAATCAAGACTCCTGATAAAGAGCTCACATCTCAACTTGAGAAGTGCGGAATGAAACAAGTCAAATAAATAAGATAATTAATAAAAAATGTCAGACATATTTCACAACGGAAAATTCATTGGGGAAGCTGAATCAGCAGACCAATTCATAAACTCTGTTAAGTTAAAAAGAAGAAAAGGAGAGCTTCCAGAAGAACTCAGTGTAAGATACGACTCAAACCTAGACACAATTTTCATAGCAACAGACACTGGAAGAATCCTAAGGCCATTGATAATCACAGAAAACGGCGAATCAAAACTCGGACAAGAACAATTAAGATTAATTGAAAAAGGAGACTTAAACTGGAAAGATCTTCTTAAACAGGGGATCATAGAATACATAGATGCTTCAGAAGAGAACAATCTACTTGTGGCCATGACACAGAAGAATATTCTGCCTGAGACAACTCACCTTGAAATAGACCCAATTGCAATGTTTGGACTTGTGACAAGTTTAGTTCCATATGCAAATCACGACCAGAGCTCAAGACTAAACAGAGGAAGCAAGACACAGAAACAAGCTCTTGGATTATATGCTGCCAATTACTTAGACCTAATTGATACAGACGTAAGCATCTTACACTATCCTCAAAAACCAATTACCAGATCATTTATCTATGATACTCTTAATTTTTACCCAGCTGGACAGAATGTTGTTCTTGCAATTATGTCTTATGAAGGATATAATATGAGCGATGCAATCATAATCAACCAGGCTTCAATTCAGAGAGGACTTGGAAAAAGTACATACTTTAGAACATATACAACAAACGAACTTCAATACCCTGGAAATCTTAGAGATGAGATTGGAATACCAACAAAAGATGTTGCAGGCTACAGAACAGAGGAAAGCTATGCTCAACTCGAAGAAGATGGAACAATATTTCCTGAAGCTAATCTTAAAGAAGGAGATGTGGTCATAGGAAAAGTCTCTCCTCCAAAATTCTTGCTTGAGATGGAAGAGATTTCTTTGGCCAAGTCAAGAAAAGAGAACAGTACAGCAGTCAGACAAGGAGAACGAGGTATTGCTGACGCTGTTTTCATAAGTAATGATGCAGAAGGAAGAAGAATCATCCAAGTCAGAATGAGAGATAATAGAAATCTTGAATTTGGAGACAAATTAAGTACTGCACACGGACAGAAAGGAGTCGTGGGCTTGATTGTTCCTGAAGAAAATCTTCCTTTCACAGCCTCTGGTGTAAAACCTGACTTGATATTCAATCCACATGGTGTTCCAAGCAGAATGACTGTCAGTTATCTTATCGAGCTTTTATCTGGAAAAGTCGGCTGTTTAAAAGGACAAGTCATGGATGGAACAGCTTTTGCAGATCAGCAAGTCAGTGATATAGAAAAAGAATTGCATAATCTCGGATTCAGATATGATGGAAAAGAAACTTTGTATGATGGTGTTTCAGGAAAGCCGATTGATGCAAAGATATTCATCGGGAACATGTACTACCTAAAGCTAAAGTATATGGTATCAAATAAGATACAAGTCAGAGCTTCTGGAAAAATAACCTTATTAACAAGACAACCAATTGAAGGAAGAGCAAAAGGAGGCGCATTAAGAATGGGGGAGATGGAAAAAGATGCCCTAGTTGCCCATGGAACTTCCTTGCTATTAAAAGAAAGATTCAGCTCAGATAATGTAACAGTCAACATATGTCCTGCCTGCGGCGCATTCGGAATAAAAGATAAGATAAAGAAGCGAGACATATGCCCAGTCTGTGGACATCAAAAGCTTGAGCAGATTGAACTCTCATATGCATCTAAGTTACTATTTGAAGAGATAATGGCACTTCATTTATTCCCTCATTTCATACTAAAAAACAAATACGACGAGAATTAGGAAATAAAAATTAAAAAAGTTAAATAAATAAAAAATACAGAATAAAATGCTAAAAGACCCTAATAGACCACGAGACCCAAATGGACTTTGCCCAAAGTACAATTCCTGCCCAATAGATTCAGCAGATGAAACCTGTACACTAAGTAGATGGACTAGTTACTGTAGAAAAGAGACTCAGTCAAGAAAAACACTAGCTCAAGAGGTAGTAGATTTAGGCACAACAAGAAATTACCAATACCCCATAACGCAACTACCATTACCAATAATCACAAATTAAAAAACAAAATAAAATGGCACCAATTGTAAAACAAGTCAAGGAAATTAAGTTCACAGTCTTTAGTCCAGAACAGATAAAAAGAATGAGCATAGCCAAAGTTGTTACACCTGAGCTCTATGACATGGATGGATATCCTGTTGATGGAGGATTAATGGACCTGAGATTAGGGGCAATAGGCCCAGGAATAAGATGCAGAACCTGTGGCTCAGGCCATAAAGAGTGCTTAGGACACTTCGGATACATTGAACTTGCAAGGCCAATAATACATATCAAATTCATGCCCCTCATAGAATTATGTTTAAAATCAACTTGCCAAGAGTGTTCAAAAATAATGATGACAGAAAAAGATATCTTAGCTAAGAGGATAGATAAAGCAAAATTAGCAAAAAAATGCCCTCACTGCGGTGCTAAACAAGACAAAGTCAAACTTGAGAAACCAACGATGTTATATCTTGGAAAGAAAAGAATTTTCCCAACAGAAATCAGAGACAGATTAGTCAAAGTATCAGATGGTGATTTAAGATTCTTTGGTATAGACCCAGAATCATTCAGACCAGAATGGGCTGTTTTGACTTTGCTTTTAGTCCCTCCTGTAACAGCAAGAGCATCTATAACTCTAGAATCAGGAGAAAGGTCAGAAGATGACTTAACACATAAACTCTCAGACATTTTAAGAGCAAATCAAAGATTATGGGAAAACTTAAATGCAGGAGCTCCAGAAGTAATCATTGAGGATTTATGGGATTTATTACAATATCATATTACAACTTATTTTGATAATGGGACTTCTCAAGTTCCTCCAGCACGTCACAGATCAGGCCAACCTCTAAAGACAATAACTGAGAGAATAAAGGGAAAAGAAGGAAGAATCAGGCATAATCTAGCAGGTAAGAGAGTCAATTTCTCTGCAAGAACAGTCATCTCTCCAGACCCTTACATCAAGTTAAATGAAGTCGGAGTTCCACTTGAAGTCGCAAGGGTATTGACTATTCCAGAAAGAGTCACAGAAACTAATATTGAATTTTTAAGAGAATTAATTAAAAAAGAAGACTATCCCTGTGCAACAGCTATTGAAGTTGATGGAAGAAAGAAAAGAATAACTGATAAGCTAAAAGACCAATTTGCAGAAGAATTAGCTGTTGGATATGTTGTTGAGAGGCATGTAAGAGATGGAGACATTGTCCTATTCAATAGACATCCTTCATTGCACAAACAGAGCTTGATGGGTCATTTTATAAAAGTCTTGCCAGGAAGAACATTCAGAATCCATCCTGCTGTAACTGCCCCGTATAATGCTGATTTTGATGGAGATGAGATGAATATCCATGTTCCACAAACAGAAGAAGCAAGAGCAGAAGCAAAAACAATAACAGACATCAAAGAAAATATGATGTCTCCAAAAATAAATTCAAATGTCTACGGTTGTGTTGAAGATGCTATAACCGGCCTATATCTTTTAACAATGTCTCCAAAAATCTCAAAAAAAGATGCTATTCAATTACTTATAGCATCAAGAAATCTTCCCCAAGATATATCTTCAAAAGAATTTCTGAATGGAAAAGAAGTTGTTTCTATGATAATGCCAAAAGTGGATTTTGAGTCAAAGACAAAAGCATGCAAAGGAAAAGAATGTCCTTACTATAACAAATGCAAAAAATCAGAGTGTCCAAACGATGCTTATCTAGAGATTAAAAAAGGAAAAATAATTTCTGGCGCTCTAGATGAGAGAGCCCTGGGCATAGGATCAGACACACTTATCACTGAATTTGATAGGCAGATAGGAAGAGACGAGACAATTGAGGCAATAGGCAGACTATTTTTACTAGGGGTCATGTTCTTGACAACAAAAGGTATAACAATATCTTTAGCAGACATCCAGACAGAAGAAAAAACAGACAAAGAAGCAGGAGAGATCATAAATCGTGCTGAAAAAGAAGTTGAAAAGATTATACAATCTTATTACGACAAAAATCTAGAAATTCTTCCAGGCAAAACCGCAGAAGAATCAAGAGAAATAAAGATTGTCCAGACTCTGAATAGCATTAGATCAAAAGCAGGGGCTATTATCAAGAAAAATCTAAGAAAATCAAATCCCCTCTATACACTCATGGTTTGCGGAGCAAAAGGAAGTTTGCTGTTCATGACCCAGATGGCTGTAACTGTCGGTCAACAATCTCTTTGGGCAAAGAGAATCGACATAGGCTATGATAAAAGAACACTGTCATTCTATAAGCCAAATGACTTCTCGCCTAGGGCCAGAGGATTTGTAAGGTCAAATCTATTAAAAGGACTAGATGCAGATGAATTCTTTTTCACAGCAATAACCGGCAGAGACTCTCTTATGGATACCGCTCTAAGAACACCAAAATCTGGTTATTTATATAGAAGACTCTCAAACGCACTTCAAGACATTCGTGTTGAATATGATGGAACAGTAAGGGATTCAAATTCAAATATTATAGAACTGCAGTATGGAGAAGACGGAATAGATGTAACCAAAGCTCATCTTGAAAATAATAAGATAGAGCCAGCAGAAGCAGTAGGTATGCTTACAGCACAGAGCTTCGGAGAACCAGGTACGCAGATGACTCTAAGAACTTTCCACTATGCAGGAGTCTCAGAGATGCAGGTCACTGTCGGACTTCCAAGACTTATAGAGATTTTTGATGCGAGAAAAGAGCCTTCAACCCCTTCCATGGAAATCTACATGGAAAAAGAATTCAACCATGAAGATGAGATAAAAAAAATAGCCAGAAAAATAAAAGAAGTCAGGCTCTCAGAAGTCTCAAAAAAAGTTGAGATTGATTTCACAAACTCAAAAATTGAGATTACACTAAGCAAAGAATCTCTAAGGGATCACTACCTTAATCCTAAAAAAATTGTTGAAAGCCTAGAAAAAAAACATATTAAAGCTAAATTAGGCAGTGACAATAGGATAATTGTAAAACAAAAAGATGACCCCACCCCTGGAAATCTGTATCAATTAAAGGAAAAACTTAAGGACATGATTATAGCAGGAATCAAGAATATAAGCCAAGTTCTTCCTGTAAAAAGAGACTCAGGAGACTATGTTATTCTTACAGCAGGTTCAAATCTTGAAGAAGTCATGACTCTAAAAGGCATTGATAAATCAAGAACAATTACAAACAATATTCATGAAATCTCCCAAGTTCTTGGAATAGAGACTGCGAGACAAGCTATATGTTCTGAAGTCAAGAAAGTCATAATAAATCAAGGTCTTGCAATAGATGAAAGACACATAAGACTTATGGCCGATGCAATGACATCAAGCGGCTCTGTAAAAGGAACAACAAGAATTGGCATCATAGAGGGAAAACCCTCAGTCTTAGCAAGGGCCTCATTTGAAACTCCAATAAAACATTTTATTGGGGCATCTATAACAGGAACAAAAGATAAACTTGTCAGTGTCGTTGAAAATTTAATTCTAAATCAGCCCATACCAGTAGGAACAGGTCTTCCAGGCTTACTAGTCAAGTTAACAGACCAAGAAGCACTAGTCAAAAAACATGTTGCTCCTAAAAAGAAAAAAGCAAAATAAAAACGTAAAAACACGCGTGCCTCAGCACAAAACGTGTCTAGCCAAAAATAATAACTTACTTCAAACTTACTTAATAAAAAATGAAACTCGATATGAAAGCGATTCAGAATATGAACTTGTTTGAGAAGATAACCGGTGTCAAGTCAAGATGTTGTTTTATGTACAATAACACAATAATCTTTGTTGTTCCAAAGCATTTTATGAGCAAAGCCCTAGGAAATAATGCCTCAAATATCTCAAACATAGGAAAAAGATTAAATAAAAAAATAAGAGTCATAGCAGACCCACAAGGAAAACAAGACCTTGAAAAGTTTATTCAAGCAATCATATATCCCCATGATTTTAAGAATATAATTCTTGAGAATGATGGGCTTATTATTTTTAGTCTACCAAGAACTAAAGCTGCCCTTATCGGCAGGAACAAGTCAAGAATAGAAGAGCTCTCAAATATCCTAGAACAATTCTTTGGTATAAAGCATATCTTGATAAAATAAGTCCAAATTATAAAAAATAAAAGCGCACGATTACTAATAAAGCGTATTATAACCTAATATATTCAACTTATCAGCATACCTCAAAAAGTAAAATGTACACTCCTAGAGAAGATTCCCATCTTATTCAGAAACATATTAAAGAATTCTGCAAGAAAGACCCAGACTTTTATGTCCTTGATATGGGAACAGGTTCTGGAATTCTTGCCAAAGAAGCGTCAAGATACTCTAACCATGTTACAGCTATTGATATAGATAAAGAAGCTATCAAACTATTAAAAGATAAAGTAAATAACAAAAAGAATAAAGTATTCTTAAATAAACAACATAACTCAATTCGCTTTCTTCACTCGAATCTGTTCTCAAACCTAAAACAATCAAAATTTGACTTGATTATCTTCAATCCACCTTATTTGCCTTCAAAAAAATCAAGTTTCAAGCACATTGATTTAGATGGAGGATTGCATGGCACAGAAATCATTAAAAAGTTCTTGAAAGAAGCAAAATCCCATCTAAAAAAACAAGGAAAAATTCTTCTCCTGACATCTTCATTAAACCGAGGAATACTAAATCTTTTCAAGAAGTATAATTTCTCATCCAAATTAATTGACCAAGAAAGCTTTTTCTTTGAAAAAATCTTTGTGTGGGTCTTGAATTAAACCCAACAATAATCAATCATAAACATTCTTTCTATTCCCTATCCGGATAACAATAATCTTGTTTAAAGAAATATAAACATCAGCAACTGCCCGATAATCACCAACTCTTAATCGCCAAAGCTTTTCACCATGAAGCCTCTTAAGAAATCTGAAAGGATTTTCTCGAATAGAATCAATCTTATTTAAAATTAGAGACACATCTTTTGTGTTTAGTTTCTTAAGAAACTTTTTAGCGGTCTCAGTCAACTCTATTTGATACATTTTATGATCTTAAAGTTATTCCCAATTCTTTTGCAACAGACTCAATACTATAAACTCTTCCCATTCTGATATCCTCAAGACCTTTTTGTATCTCAACAATCTCTTCTTCACTTAGACTATCTTCTTCAATATTGTCAATCATGCTATTAAGCACATCATCATAAGACTGTCTTTCAAACTTTTTTATATTTTTTAGCCTTTCAAGTGTCTGTTGATTAATTTGTATTGTTGTCTTTTCCATTTTTTCATCTTATATAACAACTATAGTTGCTATATAAATCTTTTGGGTATCCCTTTTTATTAAGAAGAACCATATGAATATTTAAAGAACCATAAAAAAGAAAAGATATAAAAACATTTTAAATATATCATTCTATGGCGAATATCAAATCAGACATAAAATCAGATTACGACCTTGAACTAGAGAGAGTCATCAAGACAATCACGCAAAAGAAAGCAAAGCTCGTATGCATCCAGCTTCCAGAAGGCCTTAAACCCCTAGGAACAAAGATTGTTGATGAAATAGAAAAAAACACCAAAGCAAAATGCCTTATCTGGCTCGGTTCATGTTTCGGAGCATGTGATGTTCCTAATTTAAGTCATATTAAACCTAAAATTGACTTGCTGATTCAGTGGGGCCATGCTCCATGGAAAAAATAAGTCGCAAGACTGCTTCAGCACAAATTGTCTTGCCTATAAGTTAATTCAGAT